>CAZZCD010000001.1:0-37977 GCA_964652735.1 Candidatus Woesearchaeota archaeon
GTGTTGGTATAGAAAGAGTTTTACAATGGATTTGTGGATTAGAAAGTATAAAAGATGCAATTGCTTTCCCAAGAACTATGACCCGGATGAAGCCTTAAAATGAAAATTCTAATTATTGGTGATCCCCATGGAGAATTATCTAAATTAAGAAGAATTCCTAAAAAAGGAATTGATTTGATTCTTTTAACAGGAGATATAGGAAAAGCTGATTTAGCCAGAAAAAGATCTTTTGAAAATTTCGAGAGGGAAAAAAAAGGGTTGAAAGAATTAGAATATGATTCTAAGTATAGGAAAGCTGTACACATGGAAATACATAATTCTACTTTGAGGATTTTAAAATATCTTTCTAAATTCGCTCCTGTTTATTCAATTCAAGGAAATGTTGGGATTCCTACTTTGTCCTGCGTTAAAGAGGATAATAAAAAATATGGGCTAAATTTATCTTCTACAAGAAAAGAAGTGGATTTAATGAAAAAAATTAAACTAGTAAAAAATAGATTAAGAATTTTAAAAGGACTTAGGATTGGATTTTTAGAGTATTTTACAGATACTTGTTGGGTGAGAGAATTCAAACCATCTTATTATAGAAGGAATATGAAGAAGGCTAAAAAAGAAACAGATAAAGCCAAGAGAGTTTTAAAGAAATTTAAGAATATTGATATTTTAATTTGTCATCAGCCCCCCTATGGAATTTTAGATAAAGTTACTTGGAAAGAAGCTCCTAAACATTACCAGGGAAAACATGCGGGGAGTAAAGTTATACTTGATTATATAAGAAAAACACAACCACGATATGTTTTTTGTGGGCATATACATGAAGCAAAAGGTATGCGAAAAATTGGAAAAACAGAAGTACATAATCTAGGTGTTGGTGGGTATAAAATCCTTAAAGTAAAGAAATAATTAAAAACTCCACATTTTTTGTTCTAATATGAAAATTAACAATGTTGAGCTTAAGTGGTTAGGGCATGCAGGATTTTTGATTAAAAACTCCAAGGTGATTTATATTGACCCTTATAATATAAAAGATGATATTGAAAAGGCTGATTTGATTCTTTTAACTCATAGTCATTATGATCATTGCAGTGTTGCTGATATGAATAAGATTGTTAAAGAAGGAACAAGAATAATTGCTCCTGCAGATTGCCAGAGTAAGATAACAAAGTTCGATGTTCCTGTTAAAATAGGAATAATAGAGCCTGGTCAGAAATTAGATTTTGGGAATGTTGAGATATCTACTTTTCCTTCTTATAATATTGATAAACATTTTCATCCAAAAGAAGAATCCTGGATAGGATATCTAATAAAAACGAATGATGTTTTGATATATCATGCAGGAGATACAGATATTATTCCAGAGATGCAGAAACTTACAGGATATAAACAATTAGATAAAGAATTTATAGCACTTCTTCCTGTAGGTGGAAGATTCACCATGAGTGCAGAAGAAGCTGTTGAAGCAGCGAGGACAATCAAGCCATCTATTGCAATTCCAATGCACTGGGGAAGCATTGTCGGAAGCAAGGACGATGCTCAAGAGTTTGTAGATTTGTGCAAAGAGGAAGGAATTAAGGCAGAAATCTTGGAAAAAGAGTGAAATTCTGAAAAATCATTCCAAAATATATTAATCAACCTTTATCTTACATTAGAGAAATATTTTTAAAGAAGAAAACATTTAGTTTTTTATAATATTAATTTATTCAACTTGGCGGTTTGAGTAAATTATTGTTGTGAGGTGAATTCTTTGTTTATAGTTGGAAGTGTGTTAACTATTTAAACCTTTCCGAAAAAAGAAAGGTGTGATAGGCATTTCCAATTTTATAAAGATACAAGGAGGTTAAAAAAAATGGTGTTAGATTTCGCACAAGAGGCAATAGAAAAAGTGGAAACACACAGCATCAACTTTGATGATTTGAGAGCTGGAAAGGCGAACATTAAAGTTATTGGTGTTGGTGGTATGGGTTGTAATGCAATAACTTGGCTTTTTAACAAAGGAATCAATGGTGCCGGTGTTTATGCAACAAATACAGATGCGTTGCACTTAAGTGTTTCAAAAGCAGATGAAAAGCTTCTTTTGGGCAAAGAGTTGACAAGAGGTTTAGGTGCAGGAGGAAACTACCAGACAGGAAGAGAAGCTGCAAAAGAATCTCTTTCAGATTTGAAGAAAGCTGTTTCTGGTGCAGATATGGTATTTGTTTTAGCAGGTATGGGTGGTGGAACAGGAACAGGAGCTGCTCCAATTGTTGCCCAGCTTTCTAAAGAGACAGGGGCTGTTGTTATAGGGGTTATTACAATGCCTTTTGAAGCTGAGAAAGCAAGAATGGACAAGGCTGAGTTTGGTCTTCAGGAGCTACGAGAGGTTACAGATACTTGTATTGTTCTTGATAATAATAGACTTGTTGATATTGCTGGACAGTTGCCTATTGAACAGGCTTTTGCTGTTGCTAACGAGCTGGTAAGTACAATGGTTAAAGGAATTGTTGAGACAATAACTCTGCCAAGTTTGATTAATTTGGACTATGCTGACGTTTCTGCAATTATGAAGGGTGGTGGTGTTGCTGTTATTGGCATTGGAGAAGACGATTCCTCAGAACGTGTTAGTCAGGCTGTTAAACAAGCCCTTACACATCCTCTACTTGACGTGGATTATAAGGGAGCTAATGGAGCCTTGATACATGTTACCTGTGGTCCTGACTTGAAGTTAGAAGAGTTTGACCATATTGGAAGAATTGTTTCTGATAACTTAGGTCCTGAAGCAAATGTAATAATTGGTGCTAGAATCAGCAAAGAATTTGCTGGAAGAGTTCGTGTTATTACTATCATGACAGGGGTAAAGTCTCCTTACTTGCTTGGAAAGTCTGCAGAAGAATCTCTAGAACCTATTTCCAAAGAATTGTCTGATGTTGGAATAGAGGTCTGGAGTTAAAGAGGTTTTATTTTACCTGAGGAGAAATCCTCAGGATTTTATTTTTTTGTTTTTAGAATTAATTTATTAAGCATAATCAGACGTCTAATTTCTTCAGCGGCTTCATCCTTTTCTCGCCGTACTCATTGAAATAAAGTATATTATCAAGATCTATTTTTGTTTTTCGCGTATGTTTTTTTTCATATTCAAGTCCTATAGGGAAAATCGCTTCAACATGTATTTCTTTTGGAATTTTTAATATTCTTTTGATTTGACTCTCTACAAAATAGCCAACCCAACATGTGGAGAGTCCTGACTTTGTTATTTTTAATAAAAAGTTTTGAATTGCAGCACCTGCTTGTTGTCTTAAATAAATCTCTCCTTGTTTCCCGTAAGAATTAACTGTTCTTGAAGGATTTGAGCAGACGACAACAACATACTGTGCCTGAGAAATAAAATCCTGTTGTGCAGCTTCTGATATCTTTTTTATAGCTTCAGAGTTATCCACGAGAATAAATTTTAGCGAATAAATTCCTCCTGCTATTGGAGCATATCTCGCACTGTCAATACATTCAATAATATTTCTCCAGTTAGGCTTTTTTGAGCTAAATTTTCTCACACTTGTTCTTGATTTAATTGCTTTGTCAAGTTCCATGTTTTTTATAGCAGATAGATATTTATAAAATTAATTAAACCCTATCACACCTCCGCCAAGCACTTCTTTTCCCTTATAGAGAACAATTGCCTGTCCTTCTGAAACCCCTGTTATTGCTTTCTTTAAAGTAGCTTTGTATTGTTTCTTGTTTCTGTTATATGAAAGTTTACAAGGCAATAATTCACCAACCTGTCGTATTCGTGCTCTTAGTTCATGACTTTTATTTTTTTCTGGTTTCTTATTTATCCAATGGGGATTTTTCATCATAATTTCTTTTCTGTAAAGAATCTTGTGACCTTCTGGTGCTGCGATTATTTCATTTTTCTTTAAATCTTTTCTAGCTACATACCACCTCTTGAGTTTTTTTCCTTTTCCTTTTTCTATTTCTATGCCAAACCTAGAACCTATCCTCTGGCCGATTGTGTAATAATATATTCCATCGTGTTCTCCTATCTGGTTTCCCTCTGGTCCAAGGATTTTTCCTTTTTTTGGTTTAATTCTTTTCTGAAGGAATTTTTTTAGATTTATTTTTCCGATAAAACATATTCCCACAGTTCCTTTTCTGTCAAAATTTGGAAATTTGTTCTTTCTTGCAATTTCTCTGACATTTTTTTTAGTATAATCTCCTATAGGAAATAAAGAACACCTCAAATCTTTCTGGCTTAATCTGTAAAGAAAATATGACTGGTCTTTGGATTCGTCTTTTGCTCTGAGAAGCTTGGTTCCCTTTATTCTTGCATAATGCCCTGTGACAATATAATCTGCCTGTAGTTTTTTTGCAGCTTTCCAAAGTAGGGGAAATTTTATTTTCTGGTTGCAATCTATGTCTGGATTCGGTGTTATGGCTTTTTTATAATTTTTAAACATTTCATCCACAACATGTTTTTTATATTCTTTTTCAAAATCAAGAGTAATTAGGGGAATTTTGAGTTTTGCAGCAATCTTCATAGCTATTTTTCTGTCTTCTTTCCAAGAGCATTCGTGTGTGAGGGGGTCTTTAGTATCACTCCAGTTCTTCATAAAAGCACCGATTACTTCATGCCCTTTTTTCTTCATTAGAAATGCTGCTATACTTGAATCAACTCCCCCAGACATTGCCACGAGAACTTTTGATTTTTTGAGCTCCATCAAAGAAATAGTTAATTATTGGTTAAAAAAGTTTACACAGCAAGTTTTAGTTCATGGATATGAATAGTACATTGATTTCTTGCTTAATTTTACGCAAACATCTCTTAGTTCTTCTTGCCTCTTTCTTGAAAATTCTCTAAAGTGGGTCAAGTCTTTAGCCAAAAGATTTATCTGTAGATAAACATCATCATCCTTTTTCCCTTCCCAAGCTTCAATATTTGGCCATATTACTTCTGTAAGCATGAGAAGACCTTTCGGATCTAATTGCTCTTTTGAAATTTTACCTAATTCTTTTGCTAATTCTTTTACATTAGAATAGTCTTTTTCCTTTGCCCCTTTATTTATATATAGGTCTGTCGCAATTGCAGATAAACTTGTTAGAAAAGCTAAACCCCTATAATTTCTCATTCTATAAGATTAGAATTCAATCTTAAAAAGATTATTGTAATAGAAAACGTCCCGGGTAGGACTCGAACCTACGACTTAACGGTCTCTATCGTTTTCTAGGAGGTGCGGAACCTAGGTTCTGCGCTAACAGCCGTTCGCTCTGACCAACTGAGCTACCGGGACATAAATCTTGGAATTGAGAACTATATTTAAAGCTTATTCTTTTAATCTAAGATTAAGGTTTTAGACTCATCCCATCTTTTGCTGCTGCTACTTCTATTCCAGAAGCCTCTTGAATGATTTTTGCTTGTTTTTCAACATTTGCTTTAATCATTTCTTCAGAGAAATGTTGGATTACTGCTTTTCTTGGTTTTGTAATCCTTAAAAATTCTATGACATTATCTACACTTGTATGCAAATTTTGAATTGTTGGTTTTCCATGAGGAATTAGAACGTTAAATATTAATATATCCATATTTTTGTAAAATTCTTCTAAACCTCTTATATCCCCATCTCCTACATAACCTATTCTTTTCTTTCCTAAAATTTTCATTCCTAAGCCACAATCTAAGTGATTATTCTTTATTGCTTCAAAGGTTATGTTATTTATTTTTATTTTATCTTTATGTTCAACCGCAAATGTTTTTTCAGGAATTGTTTGTTGGAATTTATTTATGCAAGGGTAATATGGGTTTGATTCAAATAAACACTTTTTTCCTGCTATTAGAAATGTTCCTTTTTTTCTTAAGGAATCAATTAAACAATTTGCATCAGCATAATGGTCTGGATGAGGGTGTGTTACTATTAATCCATTTAATTCCAATAAATTTATTTTAAGATTATTTGCATTGACTATCGTACCTGGTCCAGGATCTAAAATAAATTTTAATCTGTCTAATTCAAAATATAATGAACTTGTTTTAATGGTTTGTTTTAACATTCCCATGTCTCCACTGCCTGTCCCAATGAAAATTATTTTATCCATTTTATTCTTTCAAACCTAAGTCAACAATTGGTTTGATCTGGTGTTTTTCTAGATTACTATAAACATTTGAATGTTTTGAACCTCTAATAATAGAAATGATGGCTTCTTGGGCATTTTCTATAAATTCAGGATCTCCTATTATCCCAACATAATTATCTTTTAACTCAAAATTACATTTTGTCAGTTGATGCAGGGTTCCTAATGCTTTTCCTTTTTTTCCGATAATTCTAGCCCGAATTCTTTTTAGATCTCTTCTTTTTGTATGGTCTTTTATATTTATTATTTCAAGGAGATTATCCTCTTTTTTTATCAATAGCGCAATTGAAAATGGAAATCCAAAATTTAGTGCGTCAATCACTTTCTCTGCAATATATTCATCTTCAGGCGTTCCTTCAATTGTGACTTCTTTTCCTCTGTTTTTTATCTTAATGTTGAATTCTTCTTCTAACTTCTTCTTGTTCTTTATTATTCTTGGAACTTTCTCACAGTAGATAGTTTCCATTTTCAGAATTCAAGTATTTCAGATTTTAGATAGCCTTTTTCTTTTAGCCATTCAACCTGATTTATTCTATACTTGAAAATAACATCCCCTTTATTTTTATCAAGTTCCCATAATTTTATGATTACAACATCTCCTGGACGAAGCCATAACTTTCTCTTTAATCTCCCTGGAACACGACAGTTTCTTTTTTTCCCATCCAGACAATTCACAAACATTTTGTTCCCCCCAAGTCTTTGTTCTATAATTCCAATTATTTCTTCTCCTCTTGGGAGTCTTACTCTTGTAACTTTTTCTTCGTTTTGATTATCTTTATTATTTTTCATTATTTTCTATGTAGATAATTAAAAAGAGTTGTTTATAAAATTTGAGTTGATTTAGAATAAAACCATTGCAAAAGGAATTCCTTTGATTTTTCCTATTTCTTTTATTGAGATAACTCCTGCTTTTAATGCCGTATTTATGGATTTTTCACCCACAATATTGAAAGTTGCGTCTTCTGCGGACATTTTTTTCATTATCTCTATAACACCCACTTCATCAACTTCTTTTCCTTTATAGAAACTCTCTTTAATATCAAGTTGAAATTTTCCTTCTTCAAACTTTTTCCCTAGAAGTTCTTTATCACAAATTACAACTACGTCTCTATAGGATTTTATTATATTCACAAACATTTTCCTTTAAATTTTACTCAAGGCTGATTAAAAATAAGAATTTAAATTAAAAAGATTTTTTAGCTCCTTCTTTAATTGCTTTTTCTGCGTTATCTTTAGATACTATAGCACTCATCCTTGTATCACATACTTTACAATTTCCTTGAGCCATATATCCTCCTCTCGCAGTTTGTTTAATTTCAGGGTTTTTCATTTCCCTACCCTTTTCTTTACATCTTACACAATATCCGCTTACCATATTAAATATACCTCCCAAAATGCCTAAGAAAGAATGATTTTTAAAGATTTAGATTTTAAGATTCATCGAAATGTTTGAATTCTGTGAATACCCTTCCTTTGAGATAAGCATATCCAACACCATTTGTAGCTATCCCTCCTTCTCTTCTAGAAGGCAAATCAAAAGAATGCTCTTTTAAATATCCTTTGAAACTTTCCAGATTTCTGAAATGCATTTCTCCTAAATCTACTCTTGCATGTATTTCACCATTTTCTATAGATTTATATAAGCCAAAAATAACATATCCTATTCTTTTATCATTCCTTAAAGCTATTAATTTTTTAACTATCTCTTTTTCTTCTTCTGATACATGTGAAGACTTTAGGATTTCTTCGTCTTCTACCTTTCTTACTAAATCTTGATTTTTCATTTCATTATCTTACAGAATGTTTTGCCCCACAGGCAAGGCAATGAACAAAATTTATTCGGTCTTTTCTTATAAGTTCTGTGTCAGGCTTTTTACATTCTCTGCATAAAACAAACTCATTAACATATGCTTCTATTTTCTGGTTTATCTTTGGGCTTGGAACCTTTATGTTTAAAACAAGTCTATCTCCTTCTTTCTGTCCTGAAGCTGCAAGCTCTTTCAACATAAATTTCTGAAAATGTTCTGGTTTTCTTCTTAAATGAGACGCTATCTGGTAAAAATTTGTAAGGATTGTTTTTCTACCTTCAAAATGCCCTTCTATTTTAGGAATTTCAAATCTATTTGAAGAAGTATTAGTTTGCTTTATTTTTTTATAAGCTTGTTCAAGGAGTTTTTCGTAATTTCCTTTATTTTCCATAGTTTAATGGTGAAAAATGAATTTATAAGGTTTTTCAAAGGTTTATAAATCCTAAATTTTTGGGGGTTTTATGGCAATAATTGAAACAAGCGAGGAGGTTATAGAGTATTTAAAAAAATCAGGAAAACCATTCAATCAAGAACCTCCTCATGGATTTAAAAAAGGTTTTACTTATGTTCGTTCTATAAAGCTTTATGTTAAAGAAGAAAGTCATTTAGAAGAAAATTGTGATAAAGCTAATAAAACACTTTTAGGAAAAAAGTTAAGAATGTTAAAAATCCCAGAATTTATACATTTTTTTAATCATGTAAAAATATATAACAAAAAGGTCTATAATAATATAACTCGGGTAAGAAGAGAACATCCGTGGAGGATTGAATTGCTTGATGCTTATTTTATAAAAAGAAAAGATGATCTTTATATTTCAACTGAAAATAGAACAAATACTGAGAAACTTGAAAATGCTTTAATGGAAGACCGGCAGGCACCTGGAATTTCTCTTAAATCGTGGTTAGAAAATCCAAATTCACAAGGATTACCAAGACCAAATATTAAAAGACCAGATACTAAAAAAGACAATTTAGGTTACATACATCCAAAAAATAATAGGGTTGCTGGTTTCGAGGTGATTCCCAATCCTAAGCGTATTATCTTAGACTGCGATTTGAATCCATCTACCACAAGTACAGATCCTGTTTTTGTTGTACGTGGCTGTTTTAGTTTAGAACCCAGAAAAAATAATCACCCCAACCATCTGATTTTTCCTGGGCGTGGCTCAAACGCAATCCCTTCTTCAAGAAATTTTTGAATTTCTTGATTGATTATTGTTTGAGGAGTTTCAGGGAATTTTTGAGTGATTTCATTTATTTCAATTCCATTGTTTTCTTCAGAGTTTTTTATCAGTTCGAGAATCTTATCTTTAATTGCAACAATTTGTTCTTTTTCAACTGGTTTTGCATTAATGATTCTGTCCTTTTCTGTTTCAAATTTTCTTACAAGAAGATATTTTGGGTCCATTTCTCTTATAATCTCAGGAGAAATATATAGTTCATTATTCCAGTGTCTTAAGACACCAATAACAACAACTGTTTGCCCCTGAACAATATCTTTAAATTTCTCATAATCATCACCAAAAATTTTAAGCCTTATCTGACCAGATCCATCATCCAGAGTTAGAAATGCATATTTTCTTCCTGAATCTCCTCCAGCACTTTCATATCTATCTACGATATTTCCCAAGACATTAATCCTAACTATTTTTTTATCTCCTAATTCAAGAAAAGAAAATCGTTCTTCATTCACTACTGGCTTGCCTATTAAAATATCACCTATTCTAAGTTTATATGCAATGTGTCTTTTGAATTGTTGTTCTTCTGGCATTTTAATTATGTTCTCCCAACATATCCTTTTCTTGGTTTGAAAATAACCCCGCTTATGTCAAGCTTTGTTATAGCCTCATCAATTTCATCTTTAGTAAGTTTTCCTTCAAGCTCTTTTTCTATCTCTTCTATAGGAATCATTTTCCCTAACTTATTTTCAAGATTTGTTATAGTATCTCTTACAAGGAAAACTTTGTTTCTCTGAGAAGCAGGCATGCCACCTGTTCCCCTGTCAATATCAAATGTTTTGGATTCATAATCATAACCTACCTGGGTTAAATAATATTTCATTATTTCTATTGCTCTTTTTGAATCTTCCATTGTTACTTTTTCACTAAGCCTCATCTTTGCAGAAGCTTCTGACATTCTTATCAGAGCCTGAAGCTGCCTTGCAGAAATCGGAATAGGTCTTAAAACACCTTCAGAAGAAACAGGCATATTTCTTAGTTCAACATAAAATTTTTTTATTTCTTCGACAGCATCATCAGTCAGTACGGGTTTTATTCTTTGTTTTGCATAAGCAATATATTTTCTAAAAAGCTCTTTTGGAATTAGCATATCTTCTCCTTCTTTTTGATGTGCATATAAAACATGAATTGCAATAAGTTCATCTTTTTTTCTGTCTGGAAGATCCCTTAAAGGAAAAATTACATCAAACCTATTAATAAGTGTAGGAGGTAAATCAATCTGCTGTGCGATTGGCTGGTAAGGATCAAATCTTCCAAATTTTGGATTTGCTGCAGCAAGCACAGAAGTTTCAGCTCTTAGTGTATTACCTTGTATAGCTATTTTTCCATTCCTTCTTGTAACAAAGAATCCAGTATCAGTTGAAAAACAAAACACTTTTCCATTGTAATTTATTTTTTTTATTGAACTTCTTTTCATTTCTAATTCTTTTTTGTTAGAGATAGAAACTCTATACGCTGTTTTTCTTTTTCCTCTTGTTCCTTCCTTATAATGTATGTGTTGAGAAGCAGATTTCCCTGTTAAATGGGTTATTATCTGAAATTCATCTATTAATTCTTTTGAAATACACGAAAAATATTTTCCATCTGATGAGCCATCTCCAAGCATCATAGCATTGTATAAGGTTTTTAGCTGTTTTTTTGATAGTAATGAAAAATTTATACTGAGATTTTTGAAATAACTTTTTTCTCCACATTTTCTTAGAAATTTATAAAGCTGTGTTTGAGTTATTTTAAATCTTACATATTGTTTGCAATCAATTTCAGATAGAGAGCACCCCAAGGTTTGGGTTAATTTTTTGAGACATTTTTTTATTTTATTTGCTTTAGAACCTTTTTTTTGAACTATCCCTATTGTTGGGGCAGTTTCTATTCCCCCCTCTGTTACATAATATCCTAAAAATTCTAACCAAAGATCCATAGGGATTTTTTTATCCATATGTTGGTGAGTATATTTAATGTGTTTTCTTTTTTGTTTGTGTTTTATTGCAGGAAGAATAAAATATTTTTGTTCTTTTCCAGAATATTCTCCAGAATTAAGTATTTTTATTCTGTGTGAAGTTATATTTTCCGCATTTATCTTTTCATACTTTTTCCCTTTTTCCCTTTTTAGAAGCATTGTGTGATTGGGAGTGACTAAGATATCATTTCTTCTATTTTTAAAATGATACATTTTTCCTTTATAATCATAAACATAAAGTCCTTTATGGGGTAAAAATTTAATTGTTTTGTCTAATGGATTATATTGGGCAATTTTTTCATTTTTAACTTCATAATATTTTTTCCAACCTTTTTCTGTGAGAACCATGGTGTCTTTGGAATAACATGCTTGAACATTAGCCTTGCTGATTGTTATTGTTTGTTGTTCCATTGCCTCATGCATAGCGCTTCTGTCACTTGGATCCATTTTTTCAAGCTCATCTATACACACAAGTCCTTTATTTGCAAGAACCATGGCCCCTGCTTCAAGAGACCAGCCACGTAGGTATTCATCACGCATAACTGTGGCGGTCAATCCTGCTCCTGAGGCAGATTTTCCTACAACATATCTTCCTTTTGGAGAGATTCTTGACATAAAAACAAGAGTTGCTGACTTTGCAACACCAGGATCTCCTATAAGAAGAATATGTAAATCACCACGACTTTTCTGTCCGTCTGCATGAACTTTTGCAACTCCTCCAAACAACTGCAGGACAAGAGATTGTTTTATCTCAGTATAACCCCATACACTTGGGATAATACTTTTTGTCAGTTTTTCAAATATTCCTGGGTCTTGTGAAAGTTCAAGTATTTGTCTTTCATCCTCCTCGTTTATATCAAGCTCTTCAAAAGTTTCTTCCATAGGAATTATATTATTGGCTTCAAGCGCAAGCTCAAACCGTGTTGATAATCCCCCAGAATGAAGAGGAACAGGAACTTCTTTTAAAATCCCAATAGATTTAACCCTGCTTCCAGGTGTTGTTTTTTCTTCCATTTTTGGCTCAACAAGATCTTCATTAAGGAAAACATTTATTCTTTTTGGCTGTTCTCCCCCTGATAAAGATTCAGGAGCTTCTTCAATCACAAGTCTTTGAGTATCAACCATCTCTTTACTAATAAGTCTGAAGCTACCCCTTCTTCCACAAGAACATCTGGCAGGTTCACGGAACTTTTTTTCTATTTGCAAAACAGAAATAACAGTGCCACACGAAGGACATTCAAATTTTGCATTTATAACCTGAGGCCGTACATCTGATGCCTGCCTTACAATACCTTCAATGATAATCATTTCATTAAGATCTTTTGAACGAATGTTTCTTACTTTTATCTCCTGGCTTTTTGGAAGATTCACAAGGCGAACTCTTAAATTGGTTATAAGACCTGTTTCTTCAATAGCCAACTCAACTATTCCCAAGGCTTCTTCAGGATTTATAAGTATTTCTTCAGCAAGTTTGTTTGAGAATTCTGTAAGTTTTGTGAAGTCGAGGTGTATTACATTTTTTCCTTTTCTGATAGACTCACCAATTTCTTTTTTATGAAACTCAAAGAAATTTTTTGCCTCAATCATTAATTCCTCATTTTTTGATTTGTTTGTCTGAACTTGCTCATCCATTAGTATGAGAGAAGGCTTTAGTTTTTATAGATTTATATAGATTCTAGAGTAGTTTTAGAAAATATAACAATTTTTGGGGGGTGAAAGTTAAAGAAAACAGCACCAGAATTGTAAAAATTACAACAAAAACATAAAAACAGCAATATGACATATTGACATACCGGCATATATTTTCAAGAACAATATTGTTTAAATATTGCAAGGAATTAATACAGAAGAAATATAGAAAAAATTAATACAGCAGAGCTAAAGAATTTTAAGATAGTATAAAAATCTACTAAAAATATTTCAAAAATGGAAGTTAAATTAGCAGGAATTAATGTTCCAATAGGAATTCTGAGTAAGCTGCCCGAATCTGAGAAAGTCAGAGCTACACCAGAGGTTATTTCAGCAGCCTATGCGCGGATAAGCAGGAGCACTAAAAGCGTTGATGAACTTGTAATGGAATCTATAGAGAATGTTCAAAAGGCACGAGAGTCTAATGAAGCAATTATTTATGGTATGGGGCATCATTCTATTGCTGATCATGTGATTTTTAACTTAAACATTAAAGGAGTTTCGCGACTTCTTATTGAAAGCATAGAAAAAAGGCGTCTTGCAGGTTATACTGAAAAATCACAAAGATATGTAACTCTAGATGGGGACTATGTAAGGCCAAAAGAATTTTCTCCTAAAGATTTAGGAAAATTTGAAAAGCTTATCACCTTACAAAACGAATTTTATTTTAAGGTAAACCCGAGACTTTTAAATCATTTGAAAAAAAAGTTTCCTGATAATGGAGAAAAATTTTTAGAGAGCAAAGCAAAAGAAGACGCTCGCTTTAGTTTGGGTCTTGCAACAGAAGCCCAGCTTGGATGCTCATATACAGGTCAGACAGCAGAACTTGCAATTCGTGAGTTGAAATATGGTAGGTTGCAAGAAGAGAGAGAATTTGCCAAACTTCTTTATAATACAATTGTGAAAAAAGCCCCCTCAATAATTCAATTGACTGACCCTGAATTGTTTTCACAACACAATCCTGGACAAGAATTTAAAGACGACAATTTTAAGTTTACAAAAAGCAACCTTGAGAGCCTTGTGAAAAAGACTTTTGCTGAGAATCAGGAATTTATAGACTACCATGAAGTTGGGTTAGGGGGTAATTTTAGTTATTATGATAAGGTGACTCTTGTTAATTCTAATGATATAGACCTAAACATCCTTACAGCAATTTTACATAAAAATTCAAAAAGAGATATTCGGGAATGTTATGCTATATCAACCTTGTTAATAGAGAGGGGAAGTGCTCAGGCTTTTATTAAAGAAGCCTTAAAACACATCAGCGAGCATGATAAAGTTCCTAGAGAATTTGAAACTTCTGGGTTAATTTATGAGGTTGTTATTAGTGCAAGTGGTTTTGCACAGTTAAAAAGGCATAGAATGAATACTTTGCTTTCACAAGATTATAATCCAGATATAGGTTACACAATTCCACAAAGCATTGAAGAGATTGGGGCATCCCGGGGTCTTAAAGGGGTTTGTGATAAAAGTTCAGAACTTTATAAAAAATTTTTATCAAAATACGGTAGAGCTGCTGAATACTGCCTAACAAATGCACATAGAAGGAGAGTTATTGTCGCAACAAACATGAGACAACTTTATCATATTTCAAGGACGCGCGAAGACAAACACGCGCAATGGGAAATTCGAGACATAGCAAATAAGATGTCAAAGTTAGCTAAGAATATTGCGCCAGCAACAACAATTTTATTAGGAGGAAAGCATGAATTTAATGAAATAAGAGGGGGATTGTATGAAGACGAATAAATTTGGACCAAGCATTTCCAAAGCTAAGAAATTTTCCTTATTTCTTATAACCCCTTAAAACAGCCTTAATATTCTTTAAAACCTGGCCCATGCTGTATTCTAGCTGTTGCTTGTTTTTTGTCCCTGTGCATACAAGTTTGCCGTTGCTAAAAAGAAGGAAAGTTGCATTCGGCTCTATAAGCTTATAGACAAGTCCTGGAAACTGCTCTGGTTCGTATTCTGTGTTTTCCATTTCCAAAGCAAGGAAATTTAGATTGAGTTTAAGATTTATCATTCCTGAAGCAACTATATTTTGAACAGTAATCTTTGGTTTTGTTGTTATTTTCACATTAATTTTTTTTAGCTGTTTGATTACTGCCTGAATTACTTTCTTAACTTGAGCTATTGATTTTGTCCCTGTGCATACAAGATTTCCAGAACTGAAAACAAGAACAGCTGATTTTGGTTCCTTAACTCTAAGAACTAAACCAGGAAAAGTCTCTGGATTGTATTCTGTGTTTGGCTGGGTTCTTGCAAGTTTTGTTAATGGTATTAACTTTTCAAGAGAAGTAGTTGCAACAATATTCTGTATTTTGTAATTGCTTTTTTCTTTAGTCATTCTCTTTATAAAGGGAAAAATGTCTTTATAAAGGTTTATAAATAGCTCGAGGAGGTTTAAACTGGAGTATACAAATTCTTATTAAATTATCTTTTTATTTAAGATAATGAAATATGGGACAATGTCTTATCTTCCTTTTGAAGGAGAGGTTTTAATGATAGAAAAGTTTAAGAGAAAAAATGATCCTAATTCTGGTTTTTTTACTCTTCCTGGCGGAAAATTAGAAGATTCAGAAAAATTAAGTCCTGAAGGTAGACTAGAATCAGCAATAAGAGAAACAAAAGACGAAACAGGCTTAATATTATTCAAACCCAGATTAAGAGGAGTTATTTTATTTGATAATTCTAAAAGAATTTTTGATGATTGGCCAAATCCAGAGGATTTTTTAGTTTATCTTTTTACTGCTGTAGATTATAAGGGACAATTAAAAAAGAAAAGTGATGAAGGAATTCCCCGCTGGATTAGCAAATCCCATATCCCTCATCTTCTAAAAAATGAAGGAGATTTAAAAATTTATGAATGGTTAAAAGACCCTCGTCATTTTGCAGGCGTCATTAATCATAAAGGAAAAAAATTAGATGAAGAAAATACTTTTGTCAATTATTTTAGTTTAACATATTAACCATATCTCCAGTTTCTTTTCTGGTGCTCAAAATCTTTTTTTATTTCTTCTAATGTTGTTATTTCATTTAAAGGTTTGTCTGGGCGAAGTGCTGTGAATCTTGGAAATCTTAAGGCAAACCCAGAATTGTAGTTTGGAGATTTCTGGATTTCTTGATATGTTACAGCAATAACAATTTTTGGCTTAATTTTCACTGATTTCCCTTTTTCCTCTATAATATGTGGTGTAAGTTTTTTCGTAAGTTCTGCAAAAGAAATTCCCATCTCTGCTTTCTCCTTTATTCCTGTTCCCATTTTTCCTATTTCAAGAAATTTTCCTTTTTTATCCTTACATGAAAGAATAAAACTTGATATCCAGCCTGAACGCTTCCCTGTTCCATATATTCCTCCTGTTATTACAAGATCTAGGTCTCTTTCTTCTGGTTTTATCTTTAGCATGTGTCCTACTCTGCTGCCTGGCTGATACTCTCTCTTGAGATTTTTCATCATAACTCCTTCTTGATTGTCTTTAAGGGATTTTTCATAGAATTTTTTCGCTATTTTTTCGTTTCCTGTTATTATCTGTTTTGCATGTATTATTTTATATGGATGATTCCTTAATATTTTTTTTATCAAGGCTGTTCTTTTCTCAAATGGTTCATCCAAAAGGGATTTTCCGTTGTAATAAAGAATGTCAAAGACATTTATTTCAATAGGGAGTTCTTTTTGAAGTTTATCGATGTGATATTTTCTTCTAATTCTCTGACTAATGCTTTGGAAGGGTTTATATTCTTTTGTTTTTCTGTCAAATCCTACAGCTTCTGAGTCAAGAATAAAAGAATCTCCTTTAACATATTTTTTTATGTAATCTACAACTTCTGAAAATTGCTTAGTTACGTTTTCTAAACTCCTGGTGAAAAGAATTATCTCTTTACCTTTTTTATGAATCAACATCCTAAAACCATCATATTTATATTCTATTGCACAAGGTTTTCCTACTTTTTCAAAACCTTCTTTAAGACTTTTTACTTTTTGTGCGAGCATGACTTTTATAGGTTTTCCAACTTGAAGCTGAACTTTTTCAAAACCCTTTAGTTTTCTTTTTCTTGCAATATCAAAAACCATGGCTAGGTCATTTGATTTATCTATAGCACTTTGAATCTTTTTTTCTGTTTTAGAATCTCTTTTGAAAAATGCAGCAGCCAAAGATTCTCTGACAGTGCTCTCCTTGATCCCTATTCTTAGATCCCCTATCAAGGTTCTTATAAGATAAAGTGCTTCAATAGGAGAAGCAGATGTTAAAAGCTCTGTTATTAGAGATAATTTTTTGCTTACAGTTCCTTTTCCTTCTAATTCTGGAAGTTTTCTTAAATTTTCAAGAACTTTTTCTGTAGTTAAAATGTGATGGTGAAGAGTTACTTGCTTTTTTTTTGCTGTGAGGACTTCTGCAACTTTTCCCAAATCTCCAATAACTTTCCACTCTCTAACAACTTTTTGTGAATCTATTCCTGTCGCTTTTGAAATAGCTTTTATTACCAGCTGATTGCTTATTCCAATTTTTCTTTCATTATATTCAGGATAAATATCTCCAAGCAAGAGATACATGATATCTCTGTCTGATTCAGAGAGGTGTTTTAAAAATTTTGAAAGAATAGCAATCTTTTCAAGACGTTTTGTTGTGCTGAATAATTCTTCATATAACTCAGCAAGTTTTTGATACCTCATTTGTTTCCATACTTTTCATTTATTCTGATTAAACCATAAATTGAAGATATTATAAATACTCCTTGGAGAATTATAAAGATTAAATCATTAATATAAATACTATAGAGTTCTAAACATATTCCTCCTAATATAAGTAAAGGATAAGTATATCGTCTTCTAATACTTTTTTTCATAGAAACCATAAATGTCCCAGAAATTATTGCTACTAAGCCAATAATAGCTAATATATGAAAAGTATTTATCACCATATTTTTTTAAAGAAAGAGATATTTTTAAGGTTGTTTATTTTCAAAAAAATCTTCAGCTTCTTTTTCCATCTTGTCAAGCCGGTCATAATAATCCAAGAATTCATTGAGATGAGCTAGAGCAATTTTTCCAGTGATTAAAGGATTATCGTCTGAAACATTTGTATTTGAATCTATAGTTCCATGTTCAAGTTCAACATCCATGCCATGCCTAAACTGTTCTACATCAAACTTATCCCATTTAATTCCAAGTTTTTCTCCGACTTCTTTTGCTTGTTCTTCTGTGAAATGTTTTTTCTCCATTTATTTCCCCAACCTTCCTTTTGCTCTTAAGCTTGGTCTGGTTTTCATTTCTCTGGATTTTTTTCTTAGACCACGGGCTTTTTTCCCTGCGCTTGTAAGTCCTCTAAAAGGTCTTTTTCTGTTTTCTGGTTTTGTTATCCAGTTTATTGTTTTGTCATTTTTTATTTCAGGTCTTTTAGGATCTACTAAGATAATTTCATAAAAATAATGTACTCCATCTTTTCCGATTAAATATGAGTTAAGCACCTCAAGATTTGTATATTTTCTCGCAGCTCTCTGCTCGGCAATCCATTGGTAATTCATTCTTAGAGTTTTTCTGGTGTGAAGTCTTTTGCTTCTTCGGCCTTTATTAGGTCTTGGTCTTTTGTGCCCCCCTCTTTTTATTCTAACACGGACAATCACAAAACCTTTTTTGTTTTTATACCCTAAGACACGTGCTCTGTCAAGCCTTAATGGTTTGTCAACTTTTACAATTGTCTGACTTTTACGCCATTCAATCATTCTCTCTCTAAGAGTTTTTATATCTGGTTTTTTCCACGCTTCTTTCAAAAAATGATACATTCCTTTTGCCATTTTATTTTTAAATGAGCCTGCTCGGATTTGAACCGAGGACCCCTACCTGGCTGAGATTAAGATAAGATCTTTCCTGTCTTAATCCTATCAGAATCACCTCCTGCTTGACTTTTACATCAAGGCAGAATGTAGTGCTCTAACCAGACTGAGCTACAGGCTCATTAAAATTTGAAAGAAAAGGTATATTTATAAGTTTTCTTACTTCCTTGCTTTAATCTTTAGCTTCTAATTCTAGGACTAGTTTTTCTTTTGATAAATTATAATTTTTTACTGGCAAATTTATTGGAATTATTTTGTAATAAACTTTGTTTTTTGCCAAGGCTTTTATTTCAATGCTGTTTTCAAGCTGGGTTATAGAGACATCTTTTACTGATTTAACACCTGGCATATTTATTTCATAGACGATCTTATTTGAAAATCTCCTTATATTTGTTTTAGGTTCTTCTTTTGGCAATCCAGTAAACTTCTTTGGGTCTGACATCGGAAGCTTTAGAGTCCTCACATTTTTCTTTATATGCTTTTCCTTCTCTTTAAATTCAGGAAGATTTCCAAAAGATTTGATTTTTATTTCTGGTGGCTTGTTTCCAGTTGTATGGATGCTAATACTTACCCCTCCTTTTTTCACCCTTGATTTTTTAGATTTATTTTCCATATTTTCAACGTTATTGAATTGTTTGTTGAGGTTTTTTAGAATTGTATTAAATAAAGTATTAAATCCCATAGGAAGTTTTACATCTTCATAAGGTGAAAAGTCATTTCTTCCAAGAATCCCCCATTCTTTATCATCCTCAAAAATATCCTTAATAGGGGCTTTACAGTAAGGACAAAAATTGTAGCTGTTATTTATTTTTTCCCTGCAATTTTTACATTTTTTCTTTTTGAACATGTGACATTAATAGGGTTTTTGTTTAAATAGTTTTGCGTGTTTTATTTAGCTATTCTCCACATTAACTCGAAATATTTTTTATATCCTTCTGAAACATCTTTGTTCTTTATTACTATTGCTATTGGATTATCTTTGCTCCAAAAGATTATCGCGACCTTGTCTCTGTAGATATTAACTGCTAATGGAGAAGTATATTTTTTAGGAAGATATTTTATTTCTGCTAAAGGGATTTTGGGCTTTTTGTCTGATTTATTAAAAATTATTCTTGCTTTGATCTTTTGTTTACGCCTCTTAACATCAAACCATTTAAAATAAAATTCTAAAATCTCGTATGCTAGTGGAGAAGCACCGAGGATGAGAATTTCTTTTGTTCCTTGTTTTAGCTGATCTTCCATTACTGTTTTGAGACCCTGTTTTCCTTTATAGAAATTTGTCTCCTGTTTTTCTTGGGTCTTTGTGTAAAGAAGCATCATCTCTGAAAGACTTTTGTTTATCAAATTTTCTTTTTCTTTAATTATATCTAGGAATTTTTCAGGAGAAGCAGCCTCAAAAAGTCTTCTATTATTTTTCAAAATATAGCCAATAAGTCCTTTTTGAATCAACATGTCTGTTATATCATAAACTGTCCGTCTGTGTAAACCTGTTTTTCTAGATATTTGTCCTGCTAGGCTTGGGCCTAATTCGAGTAATGCTTGATAAACCAGGGCTTCGTTGTGAGTGAGTCCGGATTGTTTAAGCACTTCTATATTCATAAAATTTTAAAGAATTTAATCTATTTAAATGTGGTGATTTTTATCACCTCTTAAATTAATTTACTAATTTTGGTTTATTTTATTAACTAAATTCACAGAGGATAGAATGACTGAAAAATTAGAAAGACAATTGATTGAAATTGTTGCACTAGATAGAATTGATAAGCCAATTTCGAGTATGTCTGCAAAACTCAAGAGAAGAAAGCCAAAATTAGCTAAAGCTGTCGATCTCTCTGATTTTGAAAACCATTATGATGGTAACAGGGTCCAGGCTAGAGTCCAGTACGATGATAAGCTCAAAGCTAGGGGCATGAAAGAAGGAATTGAAAAGTTTGAAAGCCAATTCCCAAAATATGGAAGAATCCTTAGATGTTATATAGAAGAGCAAAGAACAATGAGAGAAACCCACCTTTATTTTGAAATGCAAGATAGTTGTAGAATAACTTCTAACGATTACCTTGGGATTATGCAAGATCTTGGTTTTAGCCAAGCTATTTCAAAAAGGCTTTATCCAGAGTTAATGGATATAAGTAGGAAATTATCTAGAAAGAGAAATGAAACAGAGAGAAGCATTTTAATTGGTTAAGTTTTTATACTTTCCCCTTTTTTCTTTTTTATGACAAAGAAATTTTATGTTACGACTGCAATTGATTATGTTAGTGGAGAGCCTCATATAGGGCATGCTTATCAGAAAGTTATAGCTGATGTTTTAGCTAGATGGCATAAACTGAAAGGAAAAGAAGTTTTCTTTTTAACAGGCACAGATGAACACGGACAGAAAATAATTAGAAATGCAGAAGAAAATAAAAAAACCCCAAAAGAATTTGTTGATTTTTTAGCTCCGAAATTTAAGCATTCATGGAAATTACTTAATATAGATTTTGATAAATTTATTAGAACCACTGATGAAGAGCATGAAAAAAAAGTCCAGGAATTTATTAAACTAATGAATAAAAGAGGAGATATTTACAAAGGAGAATATTCTGGTTTGTACTGTGAAGAATGCGAAGCTTATATTACTGAAAGAGAATTGGTCGATGGAAGGTGCCAGTTTCATCCAAATAAAGAAATTAAAAAATTGAAAGAAGAAACATATTTTTTTAAATTATCAAAATACGAGAAAAAACTTCTTGAATTGTATGAAAAAAATAAGAAATACATTCTCCCGGTTTTTAGGAGACAAGAAATTATTAACAGGGTTAAAGAGGGCTTGAAGGATTTAAATATGGCTCGTTTGAAAGAGAATATGTCTTGGGGAATTCCATTTCCGTTGAATGATAAATATGTCGTTTATGTATGGTATGAAGCTTTGTTAAATTATATAACGGGAATTGGTTGGCCAGATGAAAAGAAGTTTAAGGAATTCTGGCCTGCAGATGTAGAAATTCTTGGAATAGACAATGGTTGGTTTCACTGTGTGATATGGCCAACAATGTTGTTTTCTGCAGGAATAAAACCCCCAAAAACAATTTTAATTAATGGATTTTTGACTTTTAACGGACAGAAGATAAGTAAGAGCCTTGGAAATGTGATTTCTCCGGAATATCTCGTTAATAAATATGGTGCTGATTCAATAAGGTATTATATCTGTAGAAATTTTGTTTTTGGTGAAGACGGAGATTTTTCTGAAAAAGTTTTAGTTGAAAGACACAATAATGAACTTGCAAATAAGCTTGGGAATTTGGTAAGTAGGGTTTCTGGATTGGTTGAAAGGTATGGAGTGAAGAAAACAGAAAATAAACTTATTAAAAAATTAAATCTGAAAAAGATAGAAAAACTTATAGAGAATTATGAATTTGACAAAGCATTAAACACAATTTTCGCCTTTATTGATATTTGTAATGAATATATTCAAAATAAAAAGCCATGGGAAACCAAAGATAAAAAAATTCTTTATGAACTTAAAGAAAGTATTTTGAAAATTGCAGAACTACTTTGGCCATTTATTCCAGAATCAAGTGAGAAAATCACAAAGCAATTTAGTGCTAAGAAAATTAAAAAAAGCGAGATTTTATTTAAAAAGATTTGATTTCACAACGAAAATATTTAAATACGCCTTATCATTCTAATAAGATATAAGAAAAGGGGCAAGATGGCTGGAAAATCTAACAAACTTAAGATAAAAAAATTACAAATTAATTTTACTGATAAGTGGTTTTATACATTTGTAGTTGTAATTAGTTTAATTGCAATCGGTGTTGGGGTTTATGCTGCCGCAGGAACGACACCAAATCCAGGACATGCTATTACAGATCTTCAGCCTTGTGATACAGGAGAAATTTTGAAGAGTGGCGCAACTGGGTGGACATGCGGAACAGATGAGGTAGGGACTGATGGAACTAGTTTATGGATTCCAAATGGTTCAGATATCTATTATAATGATGGCAACGTTGGGATTGGGACTACGGGTCCGAAGGTAGGACTTCATATCACAGCAGGTAGCGCGACAATTGCCTTAGATGATCCGGGCGTCGACAACTCTATGTGGAAATTTGATCATTATAGTGATGATGACAGTCTTCGTATCCGTAAAGCAGACGGTGAAGGAACCCTGCTGTTTGATGCCCTTACTATTAATCAAAACGGCAGCGTCGGCATCGGGATATCAGATCTAAGTTCATATAATTCATATAAATTAGCTGTGGGTGGACCTTTAATTAGTACTGGACCTTTATATACTACTCAATATGGAGTTTTTGAAAAAGGAATCGTTATAAGTAATCATGATGGAATATGTTCGTCTGATGTTGCCGGAACGCTAAGATATAGGCAAGATTGTGCAGCATCTTCATGTACTCTTTATCTTGAAATATGTACGAGTTTCTCTTCTCCTCCTTCTTATAACTGGCGTGTGCTTGTAGAAAAAACTTTCATATCACTAAATCCCCCATCAGACCCTGAAAAAGTAACCCCACCTGATCCAGATGATATTCAGACAGAGTGCGATCCTGGTTTTGACTATGAGTGGTGTACAGGATGTTTTCACGACCCTGATTGTTATAATCTTGATGAAGAATATGAAGATTTTCTAGATTTCTGTTATTGGTCTCCTGAAGATGGGGAGTGTGAGTAAAAAAGAAACAAATAAATAAATTTTATTATAATACTAATAAAAATTAAAATATTTTAATCACGCTCTTAACCCAAGTTTTTTTAGAAGCCTTTTAATGACTTTTTCTCTGTCCTTTTTTGAATCATATTCTGCATCAAGAATCTTAGCAGCAATTTCTTTATACGCACGGGCAGCCTTGCTTTTTGGATATATGTGCACTAAAGCGTTTTTTTCATTTATTGATTTCTTAACATAATCATCTTCAGGAATCATCCCGAGAATAGGGATTTCAAGCATCTCCTTAACTACTTCTGGTGATAATTCTATCTTATCTTTTCTTACTCTTGTTACAATAACCCCTTTTACTGGTTTTTTCAGCTGCTCTGCAATCTTTACTGCCTTTAAAGCATCTGTTATTGCAGGCATTTCAGGATTTGTAACTATGATTAATTCATCTGCCAGTTCTATTGCGCAGAAAGTCTCATCCCCAAGACCAGCAGCACAATCAACTATTATGTTTTCTGAAATCTTTTTAAAATCTCTTTTAAAATCTTTCATTTTTTCTGGTTTTGTTCTTTTCAATTCTTTTATTGAAATAGAAGTAGGCATTATTTTTATTCCTGATTCATGTTCATAAACAGCTTCAAATGGCTCTGCCTTTCCCTGTAAAATATGGTTTAAACTTACAGGAACTTCAGGAGCATTTAGATGAATTCCAACATTAGGAGTAGAGAGATTGCCATCGATAACTAGAACATCTTTTCCAAAATAATTCATAGCAGCAGCCAAATTTATTGCTGTTGTTGTTTTTCCCACACCCCCTTTTCCCGACGTGATAACAATTATTTTTGCCATTTTTGATTTTTCTGCCTATGATGGAAGAAATTGCTTTGTAGTGCTTATAAACTTTTCCAACTTATCCGCATAAATTTTTAATTGTTCCAGATTTATATTTATTTCCTCTCCTTTATAAAAAACTCTGAGAGTTACATTTTTTCTAAACTCTCCAATTCTTTCTTTTCGTAATTCCTCTATTTTTCTGAACATCTTATGCATATCTATAACATCTAAGAAATCTTTATCTTTTTTGAAGAGTTTTGTTATGGCTTCTATTTTCCCAACAGGATTTGAAGGAATAGAAGAAATCTTTTTTTTCTTTTTTGCATATTTTAAAATTTTATCGATAACTGTTTCTATCATTTTTCTCCATCGTAGAATAAGATTCATTATTACGTCACAGGTTTTTGTATACTTTAAACTAACATAGAGAAGATGGTCTGCACTTATTTTCTCCTTAATTATGTCTTCCATAAAATATTTCCCCTTCACCCTCTCAGAATAGAAGTACTTTATTAAGATTACGAGCTTTTTATATTTTTCTTAGAAATTCTTTTTAAAGGTCTCACGTGTTTTCCTTAAAATATTTTTTACAAGTATTAAAAATTCTTTTGTTTTTTCAATTGTTAGTGTTTTTGGATTTAAACTGTTTGATAAAATGATAACCTTGCCATCTTTTATGAATTCAAAAGGACTTTCCTTGTGTTTTTCTATAAAATCAAACAGTTCCAGAATTAAATTTATTTCTTCCTTTGTTATTTGATATCTAGGAGTACACTTTTGAATAAAAATTTTGAAATTTGATTTAGGATTTTTGTAAAGAGTTATTCTCTTGTAAAGATACTCATACTGAAGAATTGAACTTATACAATCCATAACTGCATTTTTTATTTCCTGAAGAATTTTTAAAAGAAGCCTTTTATCTTTAATCAGGGGAAAGGTTACATAAACCATATGATCTACTGTCTGAACTTTTTTTTCAGCTGCAATGATATTTTCCAAGAATTTTTCCATGTTTTTTCAAGGATGTTTGAATTAAAATAATTGTTGGTGTTAAAGAATATATCGGGTTTTAGTGGTCTTTATTTACTCAACTTCAAAATAGCCTCTGCAAGATCTCCATCTGAATCTTCAAGGGCATTTATTACCTCTTTTTTTGAAGAGTTTGTTTTTTCTATTACAGTTTTTATGTCTTCTTCAGAAATTCCTTGTTTTTCATTTTCTTCCTTTATATCTCCAGCAACTTGGAAACTTTCTTTTCCCTGAACACTTATTTTTGTTACAGAAGGGTTTTCAATAACGATTTTCGTATTATCTGATTTTTCAATTATAACCCGCGAAGCATCAATTTCTTCCTGATCCATGCCAAGCTGCTTCATCATTGCCTGCATTTTTTTAGGATTTAAACCGCCCAAACCGCCCAACATTTTAGTATATGAATTGCAGAAATATTCTGAAAACTATTATTAGAATTACAAATCCGATTACATGGACTGGTTTCAGCATTATTTTGCTTTTAAATTCTTCATCAAACCTCATTAATCCGCCGAAGCCAGCCGGCATCTGAACTCTTTGGTCTGCCATTTTATTTTAGATAAATTCAAATAGTTTTTAAAACTTCCTTTATTTATTCTTTTTATGAAACACTATGATGCTAAAGAAGTAGAAGAAAAGATAAAAAAGTTCTGGGAAAAGGAGAAGATTTACAAGTTTGACAAGAAAAAAGGAAAAATTTACAGTATTGATACACCCCCACCATATGCTTCTTCTGGTCATTTGCATGTAGGTCATGCTTTGCATTATACACAATTTGAGATTATAGCAAGAATTAGAAGACAGTTAGGATTTAATGTTTATTTTGCTCCTGGTTTTGATGACAATGGACTTCCAACTGAAAAATATGTTGAAGAGAAATTAGGAATAGATAAATCAAAGACAAATAGGGCTGAATTCAGAAAATTATGTTTAAAAGAGAGTGAAAAAGTTGAAAAAATTTATACTGAGAGAGTTTTCAAAAGATTAGGATATAGTTATGATTGGAGTTTGTTATATACAACCATTTCTAAAGAAGCACAGAAAGTAGCTCAAATGTCTTTTTTAAAATTAGTGAAAAAAGGAGATTGTTATAGATCAGAAGAACCTGTAATATGGTGTCCTTATCATGAGACAGCCCTAGCTCAGGCAGAAGTTGAAGATTTACAGAGAGAAACTAAACTAAATTATATTGATTTCAATCTTGTTGGAGGTGGAAAAATAAATATCGCTACGACCAGACCAGAATTTCTTCCTGCTTGTGTAGCTATTTTTGTACATCCTAAAGATAAAAAAAATAAAAACTTAATCGGAAAAGAAGTTATTATCCCTTTGTTTAATCATAAAGTTAAAGTTATGACTGATGAAAGTGTTGATCCTGAATTTGGAACAGGTACTATGATGGTTTGTACTTTTGGAGATAATGCAGATATAGAAAAGTGGAAAAAATACAAATTTGACCTTAGAGATATTGTGAATAAAGATGGAACCTTGAATCAAAGAGCAGACCAATATCAAGGAATGAAGCTGGAAGAAGCTAAAGAAGCCATAATAAATGATTTAATGAAAATAGGGAGAATAAAAAAACAAGAGCCTTTGCAGCAGACAGTTGGTAGTTGTTGGAGATGTTCCACACCTGTTGAATATATAATAGCGAAACAATGGTTTATTAAGACTTTAAAATATAAGAAGGAATTGATTAAAAGAGGAAAGCAGATTAAATGGTATCCTCATTTTATGAGGAAGAGATTTGAAAACTGGACAGAAAATTTAGGATGGGATTGGGTTATTTCGAGACAAAGATTTTATGGAGTACCTATTCCTGCATGGTATTGTGAAGATTGTGATGAGATAATTTTACCGAACGAAAAGGAATTACCTATTGATTCAATTGCCACAAAAAGAAAATGTCCTAAATGTAAAAAAGAAGCTATTCCAGATACAGATGTTTTTGATACATGGATGACTTCTAGTAATACTCCTGAAATAGCAAGTAGATGGTTAGAAAAACCAGAACTTTACAAAAAAATTTCCCCTATGTCGTTGCGACCGCAGTCACACGATATAATAAGGACTTGGGCTTTTTACACAATTTTGAAGAGTCATCTATTATTCAACAGAATTCCCTGGAAAAACATCATGATTGGAACTTATGTTCTTGATTCTAAGGGTAAAGGAATGCATAAATCTAAAGGAAACGTTATATTGGCAGACGAATTAATAAAAAAGTATAATGTTGATGCATTTAGATATTGGGTTGGAGGTGCAAGCTTAGGAAGTGATTTACCTTTTGATGAAAAAGAATTGATAGCAGGAAAAAGATTCTTAACCAAGTTATGGAACGCTTCTAGATTTGTTTTTATGAATCTTAAAAACTATGGGGGAAAAAGACCAAAAAAACTAGAAAAAATTGATGAATTATTTTTACAAGAATTATCTCTTTTAGTTAATGAAGTTAAAAATCATTTTTTAAAATATAATATCGCTGAAGGAAAAAGAAAAATTGAAACTTTCTTTTGGAACGCATTTTGTGATAATTATTTAGAACTTATTAAGAAAAGAATTTATCAAAATAAATCAGGGAAACAATCTGCACAATACACACTTTATCATTCTTTCTTAACTATTCTAAAATTAATTTCTCCAATCACTCCTTTTATTACAGAAAAGCTTTATCAGGAATATTTCAAAAAATATGAGAAACTTAAGAGCATTCATCTTTCTGATTGGCCGGAATATAAGAAAATAAAAAGATCAAAAGACTGGAATATTATCACTAAAAATGTTTCATTGGTTAGACAAGCAAAAACTAAAAAACAAGTTCCATTAAATTTTGCAAGTGGAGCTATAATTATTCCTACAGAAGAATACAAGCTCCTTAAAAATTATGAAGAGCCTTTTTTAGCTGCTTCAGGAGCAATATGTATTAAAGTAGGCAAGAAATTTGAAATAGATATCCAAAAGGAGAGAACCCAAATTAAAAAATGACAAAATTAGATAAAACAGAACTTGCAGAAATTTTAGAGCAACTCGAGAAATACAAAGGAAAACATACAGAGCTTGTTACAATCTATGTTCCTGCAGGATATGATATTAATTCTGTACAAAGACAGCTTGGGGCAGAAAAATCAACTGCAAAAAATATTAAATCAACTTCTACGAGGAAAAATGTTATTGATGCTTTGGAAAAACTTATTCGTGAACTTAAGACTTTGAAGAAAACCCCTGAAAATGGTCTTGCCATTTTTTCTGGAAATATTTCAAAGAGTGAAGGGCAGCAGGATTTGCAGTTATGGGCTATAGAACCTTATTCTCCGATAAAAAGCAGACTTTACAGGTGTGATAAAGAATTTGTACTTGAACCCTTGAAAGAAATGCTTGAAGTCTCTGAAGTATTTGGTCTTTTAGTTATGGATAGGAAAGAAGCAACCATAGGAATTCTTGAAGGAAAAAGGATAGATGTTCTTCAGAAGATGACTTCTGGAGTTCCAAGTAAGGTTAGAGCTGGGGGTCAATGTTTGAATCCAGATACATTAATTATGAAAGATGACGGGGATATTTTAGAAATTAGAAACTCTCATAATCCTTCAATGATTATTTCTGAAAATTTCAATACCGAAAGAATTGAAGAGACTCCTCTTATAACTAAATGGGAAAACGAGAAAGAAATTTACAAAATAATAACTTGTTACCCTCAAATTGAAATTAAAGCTTCTGGAGAACATATCTTTTTTGTTAGAAATGAGAAAGGAATTGAAGAAAAACCTTTATCTGAGATTCATGAAAGGGATTATTTAATAATGCCTGAAAAAATTGATTTGAATTTGAAAGATCAGAAAATTTCTTTTACCCCCAAAATAAAACAATCATTTAATATGAAACAAATAAATATCCCTAAAAAAATTCATCCCTCTTTTTCAAGAATTTTGGGTTATTATTTGGGTGACGGAAGTTGGGAAATTGATAGGATAACTTTTTTTGAACAAAGAAAAGAGGTGGCTGAGCATTACAAAAATTTAGTAATGCAGGTCTTTAGTATCAATTCTGATTTGAGATTTAGAGAAGCTAAAAATTATTGGCAATTAAGAGTTTATAGCAGAATTGTTTCCCAGTTAATTAAACAGATATTTTCTAAATCTGATAAGACATTAACAGAAAGAATTCCCGCACTTGTTTTAAAATCTTCTGATAGATCCTTAGCTGCGTTTATTGGTGGTTTTTTTGATGCTGAAGGCTATGTTTCAAAAACAGGGGTGGCCTCGGGATTTAATAATGAATTGTTAGCGAAGCAGTTACAATTTTCTTTGTTAAGACTTGGAATTATAAGTTCAATAAACAAATATGATAATAAGAGAAATCCCTATTCAGATAAGATAAGGCATACTGTTTCAATTGATGATCTTGAATCCTTGAAAAAATTTAAAGGATTGATTGGATTTTGCTCTGTGGAAAAACAAAAGAAACTTAACAATTTAATAGAAAACAGGGGTAGTAGGAGTAAAGTTAGGCAGCTAATTGTCAATGGAAGCGAAGTCGCAAAAATTATAAGAAATTCAGGATTAAACACAAGAGATTTTCATTGTGGATATTTTTTCTGCAATAAAAGACAGATGAGCAAAGAAATTTTCAAGAAAAGAATTTTAGATAAAATACAAAATGAAGAATTGAGGAAAAGATTAGCGTTATTTTATAATTCCAATTTAATAGCTATTAAGATATCTAAAATTGAGAAGATTGGAATTATGCCTACGATAGACATTGAAACTAAAAATCACAATTTTCTTGCTAATGGATTAATAGTACATAATTCAAGTCAGAGATTTCACAGAATTACAGAAGGTCTTACAAAAGAGTTTTATAAAAGAATTGCAGATGAAATGAAAAAAATATTTTTTAACATGCCTAAATTGAAAGGAATTATTATTGGGGGGCCTGTGCCAACAAAAGACGAGTTCTTGGATGTAGAATATATGGCTACACAGCTTAGAGAAAAGATTATTGGAAAAATTGACATAGGAGATGCTTCAGAATCAGGACTTAACGAACTTGTTGGAAAATCACAAAATCTTTTAAAAGACCATGAAAGAACCTTAGAGAAAAAAGATATTGAAAAGTTTTTTAAGAATCTTGGGGAGAATCCAGAAAAGACTTTTCTTGGAGAAGAAAACAATAAAAGGGCTTTGGAGGTAGGAGCTGTAGACATTCTATATTTATCAAACAAACTCTCAAAATCACTTGTAAAAGAGCTAACTAAGATGGCTGAAAACACAGGGGCTGAAGTAAAAGTAATATCAACAGAAACCACTGAAGGAGAGCAGTTTTATAATATGGGGGGAATTGGTTCTATTTTAAGGTTTAAGGTTTGAAAATGGATAAAGAGAAAGATGATTTGAAAAAGATAGAAGCTATACTTTTTATTTCTGGTAGATTTCTCAATATGCAAGAGTTAATATCACTTTCTGATTTAAATCCAATAGTAATTAGAGATTTATTAGAGCAACTTGAGCAGAAATATGAAAAGCAGGATTCAGCGCTTCAAATAGTTGAGAAAAACAATATGTGGAAAATGGATGTGAAATCTGAGTTTTCACATATTATTAATCGTTTGGCAACAGGATCTTCAGAATTTTCAAAAGCAGAGCAGGAAACTCTTGCAATTATTGCTCTTAAACAACCAATAAAGCAATCAGTGATTGTAAAAATAAGAGGGAACAAAGCTTATGACCACACAAAGAAATTTTCTGGATTAGGATTGATAAAAAAGAAAAAAACAGGGCGCACTTATGAATTAAGTTTAAAAGAAGATTTTTATGATTATTTTAATATTTCTAAAGGAGGAACTTAAATAAAAAATGCCTGAACTATTAACAATAATCTACCTTGTTTATTCTTTCATAGCTTTTTATTTTCTTTTTCTTTTTCTTTTGATTTATGCAAAAAACAAAAAAGATTTCTTTTCTATCCCAAAAATAACTAAAAATTATTCTTTAAGCATAGTAATTCCTTGTTATAATGAAGAAGAGAATATAGGGGAGACAATTGAAGCAATTCTCAATTCAGACTATAAAGGGCTTAAAAAAATAATTGTTGTTGATGACTGTAGCACAGACAATTCTTATGAGGTTATAAAAAAATACGCAAAAAAATATAAAAGAGTTATAGGTGTAAAAACTCTGAAAAATACAGGAAAGGCCAGCGGTTCAAAAAATTACGGGGCAAAATTTGCTGATACAGAGCTTATTGGTTTTGTTGATGCAGACTCTTATCCTCAGAAAGATGCTATAAGAAAGATGATAGGTTTTTTTGATGATAAAAATATAGTATCTGTGACATCCTCTATTTTTGTTAAAAGAAGAAAAAGCTTTATTGAGAAATTGCAGTCAATCGAGTATAGAATAATTGCTTTTACAAGAAAACTTTTAGGGTTTGTTGGTGCAATCTATGTTACTCCAGGACCATTAGCAGTATATAGAAAGAAGGCTTTTGATGATGTGGGGAGATTTGATGAAAACAACCTTACAGAAGATATTGAGATAACATGGAATTTTCTTTCTAAGGGGTATGAAATTGAAATGAGTGTTCCTTCAAGAGCCTACACCGTTGCACCTAACAAATTTAAAACATGGTATCTCCAAAGAGTAAGATGGAATATTGGAGGAATACAGACTATAAATAAATACAAAAAAACTTTTGCAAGAAAGGGAATCTTAGGAAGATTTGTTTTACCATTTTTTATATTATCCTGGATATTGGGAATTTTAGGAATAGGGGTTCTAATTTATAGGGGATTCAGAAGAATTATTATCCACTTCCTTATTACAAAATATTCTATAGGGGCACAGACAGCTGTTTTAACTTTAAGAGAAATAAATCTTACCCCAAATGTTCTTTTGTTTTTTGGAGTTTCTATCCTTCTCCTTAGCTTATCATTTACAATTTTAGCACTTTCATATTCAAAAGAAAAAAAATTTAAAAAGGTGAAGATATTCAATATTTTAATATATTCATTTATTTATCTACTTGCATATCCCATTATATTAATAACATCAATATTTAAATATATGAAAAAAGACAGAGCCTGGTAAAATGAAAAAAAATACAAAAGGTGTTTTTTGGCAAGCGCTTATTTTAACAATAATCGTTTTTGTAGCAGGGATTTTTTTAGGAATGGCTTATGAAGGAAGCAAATTGGATGAAATGAATGACTATTATGTTTTATCAGAGATTTTTCTTATGGATTCTTTTGCTCTTAGTAAACTTACAAGTACAGATACTGGCTTAGTTGAATGTGATGTTCTTATAAATGCAAACATTGAATTTGCAAATAAGATTTATGAAGAAGCGTATATACTTGAAAAATATGAAGAATCAGGAAAACTATCAGAAGCTTTAGAAATTATACATAGCAAATATGACCTTTTGAGAACTCTTTTATGGATAAATCTTATAGACATTCCTGATAAATGCAAAAAAGATGTTTCTGTGGTTGTTTATCTTTATGAATATAAAACAGAAGACTTAACAGAAAAAGCAACTAATAGGGTTTGGTCAAAAATTCTTTTTGATTTAAAGCAGGAAATGGGGAATAAAATTATCTTAATCCCAATAGCTGTTGATAGTGATTAACATCTCTGAATTCTTTAATTGCCAAATATAGTATTTTAGAATACCCTGTTGTAATTATTGGTGAGCATGTTATTTCAGAAATTAATTTTGTTGATGACTTAAAAGAGTATCTTGAATAGAAGAACATTTATCTCCATCACAGCAATCTTAAAAAAGCCTTTCTATGTTTTGTTTTTATGGAATGTTCTGTTTGTGGGGTATCTGAGAAAAAAGCAAGGCTTTTAGATGCTATATCTTCAAAAGGAATTGTAAAAGTTTGTGAATCTTGTTTCAAGGAAGAAGATATGCCTATTTTGAGAAGACCTACAACTTTCCAGCTTAAAGAGGCTGAGAAAAAAACCCCTGTTTATGCAAGACCCTTATCTGAAGAATTAAGAAAAAAAGAGCAGAAAGAAGAAGTAGAAAAAGTAGAAACTACTTTAAAAGACGTGATTGATAAAAAATATGAGATGATTGTTTCTAAAGAAGAAAAACCAAGACCTGACCTTGTTGATAATTTTCACTGGATTATTATGAGAACAAGAAGGCTGAAAAAACTAACTCAGGAGCAATTAGCAAAGGAAATTTCAGAATCAGTTGCAGCGATAAAAATGGTAGAAGAAGGGATTCTCCCAGAGGATGATTATCGGCTTGTGAACAAAATCGGGAGTTTTCTTGGAATAAAGCTTGTTAAGGGTGCTTCAAAAACAACTCTGTTTAGTCCTGAAAAATCACCAGCAAGAATAATAAAATTCGATAGAAAAACAATGCAAGATTTAACAATATCTGATTTAAAGCAAATGAAAGAGCAACCAGAGATGATGGATGAAAGTTTGGAAGAAAATCAGGAAAAAAATTCAGAAGAAGCAGAAGTTTTATAAATTAAAGTAATGAATTCTTATTATGGAAATAGATATTTTACGATCGTCAAAGGATGAAATTGAGGTGCAGATTGAAAATCTTACAATAGCAGAACTTCTTAGAGTTTATTTTAATAAAGACCCTTCAGTTACTTTTGCTGCATGGAAAAGAGAGCACCCTTCAGAAAAAACAATACTTAATGTAAAGGTAAAGGGGAAAACAATAAAAAAAGTCTTTAATGATGCAATCGCAGCAATAACCAAGGACTTGGACAAGATTGAGAAGGATTTCTCAGCGATGAAGTAATACTTAAAAGTATGTTTCCAAGAATAGATTTATTTTTAAACAATTAAATGATGTTTTCTTTATGAGGTATTTTAATTTGAAGGAAGGTAGTGAGAAAATGGGGGGAATTATAAAAGTAAATACTTCTATGCAAGGACTTGAAAAATTGAGCAATCCTCAAGGAGATCGGGTTTTTACTCCTTGGGCTTTTGAGTATATTGGGATTGAAAATGAAGAAGATGTTTATCGTGTTTTTATACCTCATGAACTGGCTGTTAGGAGTTCAGGACAAGATGCTATTGGAGGAGAAATAGGTGTTGCTAAAGTGGTTTTAGATGGTCTTCCATCAACATTAAAATTAATACTCAACAAAAAAGGTGAACTTAGATTTTATAATCCTGACCAAAAAGGATTTTATCTTAATGAGGTATCAGAAAAAGCTGCGAAGAAACATGAAGAATTTGAAAAATACTGGGCACTTCAAAGAGCATATATTTATGAATAATTTCCATCATAATAATCCTTATTAATTCTAACTTCTTTTTCTTTTGATGCATGTTGAAAAAATATCTGCAGGAAGTTTTGATCTGAATAAGTGGCTTTATGGAGGTTATGAAAAAGGAATTATAACCATGATTGCAGGACCCCCTGCAAGCGGAAAAACAAATTTTGTTCTTTTAGCTTCATGTAGCCAGGCCAGAAAAGGAAATAAGGTTATTTTTGTAGATACAGAAGGTGGTTTTTCTCCTGAAAGAGTTAAGCAGATTGTAGGAGAGGAGTATAAAGAAATTCTGAAAAACATTTTGCTTTTAAATCCAACAAATTTTAATGAACAGAAAAAGATTTTTATGAAACTTCTCAATAGGGTAAAAAAAGAAAACATTGGGCTAATAGTTGTTGACGGAATGGCTATGCTTTATAGACTTGAACTTGGTGATGCGATTAAATCAAAAGATGAAAATAAAATTAAAGAAATTAACAGAGAAGTTGCAAAGCAAATGAGAATTCTTGCAGAAATTTCCAGAAAACAAAACATTCCTGTTTTAATCACAAACCAGGTTTATCACGGATTTTTGTCAGAAGAAGAATGGAAAAAGGGAATTAAACCAGAGGCAAATATTGTCGGAGGAGATTTATTTAAGTACTGGAGTAAAGCAATAATTGAATTGAAAAATGAAAATGGGAAGAAAAAGGCAATTCTTCTAAAACATAGAAGCATGCCTAAGAAAGAAATCTCGTTTGAAATTAAAGAAAAAGGGATATTTAGAAAACGCTGGTTTTAATCTTCAGGAAATTTTCGTCGAATTTCTTCCAGACCGTTTTTATATCTTAATAATTGTTTTTTTGTAGCATATTTAAATTCCCAGGGTTGGCCATAATTAAGACGAGCATCCCCAATTAAAGACCTTGGATCTAATCCCCTTTGAATTGAAACATCAACAGTCATCGCGAGGATATCTGCATTTTGTAGTTTTATTTCCAGTTCTGTTAATTCCTGAAGAAGGGCTTGTACATCTGGATTGTCTTTATATCTCTCTCTTAGTCTCTTAAGAGTATCTGAATCCATTATAAATCAATTTACAAATTCTTTTTAAGAATTATTGTTCTCCACTTTCTTTTTTTCTTCTGTAAGCCTCAATTCTCTCTTTGTTTGTTGGACATTGGGGATTAAAGCAAAATCTCCATGGTTTTCTTCCCCTCTTAATTGAAATTAATTTTGGAAAACCACACTTTTCGCAATTTTTTCCTTCTTTTTTTATTCCGGCATTTGGAGGCAAGGAAAAAGTTGTTTTACATTTAGGATAAGCATCACAGGCAACAAACTTTCTCTTGGTCTTTTTAGAATATGTAATGCCAAGATTTCCTTTTTTACAGATAGGGCAGATATTTAAAGCGTTTTCTTTTTTCTGTTCTTCTCTTAATTTAAGGTTTGCAGCTAAAAGTTCTTTTCCTATCTTCTTTTCCTCTTTTTTGAATTGCTTTGAAATTTTAATTATAGTTTCTTTTGCCATATCAAGAATTTTTTCTTCTTTTTCTTTATAAGATTTCTTTGAACTTTGTATAGACCCCATTCCTTTTTCAAATTCTCTGGTTAATGCTTCATCAATTATTATAGGAGAATGTTTTTCCAGGGTTTCTATCAAAGAGATTCCTAAAGGGGTTGCCTTGATACTTTGATCTTTTACATAATTTCTATAATAAAGAGTCTCAAGTATGCTTGCCCGCGTGGCTTTTGTTCCAAGATTTCTTTTTTCCAGTTCAGAAATTATAGAAGCAGGTGAATATCTGTTTGGAGGATTTGTTTGTTTTTCTTCTAGTCTTAAATCAACAATTTTTACATTTCCATTTATGTTAGGTAGAGAAGTTTCTTTTATCTTTATAGGATAGATTTCAAGCCACGATCTTTTTTTTATTTCAGCTCCTTTTTTAATAAAAATCAATTTCTCAATGTCAACTTTTATAGTTTTATTCTCAATAACAGCATCTTCTATGAAAAGAGAGAGAAACCGCCTAACAATTAAATCATAGATTCTTTTCTCATTTCCTATTAAATTTTTGAAGTTTCCTGTTGGATAAATAGATGGGTGGGCTGGATCTGATTTTTTTCCTTCTATTGGTTTTTTTCTAGTTATTAATTTTTCTGCATGGTATTTTTTTGAAAGCTTTTTTAGAATTTCTCTATAATCTATTGAAGAAGGAAGTTTTTGGCTAGAAGTTCTTGGATAAGATATAAGACCAGAGAGATAAAGATTCTGAGCTGCTTGTAAAGTTTTTGAGGGGGTTATATTGTAGAATCTATAAGCTTCTGTTTGAAGAGCTGTAAGATTAAAAGGAGGATTTGGACCTAATGTTCGGGAGGTAGTTTTTGTTTCTGCTTTTCCTGTTTTTCCTATAAGATTTTTAAATTTTTTAAGTTCTGATTTGTTGAATATATCTTTGTTATGAAGAAGTTCTATTTTACTGTCTTTTAATTTGATAAAAATTTGCCAGTAAGGCACTGCTTTAAATTCATAAATCTTTTTTTCTTTTTCAACAATAAGTTTTAAAGTAGGTCCTTGGACTCTTCCTATAGACATTATTCTAAATTTCCCAGTTGTTTTTATTGCATTCATTAAAGCTCTTGATAGATTTATCCCATAGAACCAATCTAAATAATGCCTTGTTTCTCCTGCAATAGCTTGTCCCCAATCAATATGTTTAGATTTTTCTTCATAAGCTTTGTTTAGTTCTTTTTCAGTCAAAGTAGAGAATTTCATCCTGTTTGCATCTTTTTGTCCACCTATAAATCTTACAACGTTTAAACCAATAACTTCTCCTTCAATATCATAATCTGTTGCTACTGTTAGGCTTCCTGCATTTTTTATAAGTTTAGAAAGAGTATCATAATATTTTTTGCTAAAATCCTTTTTCCTGACAAGATAGTTCGGCATCCACACAATATCAAATACAGGAATCTCTGAACCAGAAATATTCTGCTTCAGTGTAAACAAGTGTCCGACTGCGCAGGCAACAATTATCTCCTTGCCATTTTTTTCTAACTCATAATAAGAAATATTTTTATTGCTTTTTTCTGTAGGTTTTCCAAGAGAAGAAGCAATTTTTAATGCAGCTTGTGGCTTTTCTGTAATAATAAGTTCATATCCCTTAGGCTTGAGTTTTATTTTGGGAATTTTGAATTCTTTTTTTATTTTTGACTTTGTAGTTTTCTTTTTTCTTTTTGATGGTTTTTCTACTTTTTCCAGAGATTTTCTGTCTGGTTTTTTATATTTTTTTTCAATAATCTGCTTTGAATCACCAGGATCAATTGGAAAAAAATTCTCTGCTATTTTCTCTTCTTTTGTCTTTTTCTGTTTTCTTGGCATTTTTATGAAGAAGAATGAGAGTTTTTATAGATTTCTGAAGATATAAAATTTTCTAATCTTGAGAATTACTCCCAAATAGAATCTAATTTAGAAACAGTACCGGTCCTTTTTGCATCTTCATAATCTTGTTTAACATTCTTTTTTCTTATTGAATCTTTAACACCAGGCTCGTATTTATGTATATAACCGGGAGGTAATCCTAAGTCATCAACCACTCTTTTTG
>CAZZCD010000002.1:0-36683 GCA_964652735.1 Candidatus Woesearchaeota archaeon
ATTTCAACGGTGCAATTAGTCCTGTTACATTGTTATCATCTAAATAATAATTGCTCCAATCAGCATGGTCAAACCTGCTTGCAGTCATTCTATATGAAACTTCTCCTGCCTGGGTTCCGTGGATTGTTAAGGTGTTTTTCTCAGGGTTTTTTTCATACCAGACATCTCCATTAAATCCAGGGGTTAATATTATCTGGAGTTTTTCCCAGTTCTCTCCAAAGTCTGTTGTCTGGTAAAATAGCCATAAATCAGAGCCTTTCTCTAGTTTGTCAAATTCAATTGTATAGTTGCTTTTCAGCATGACACTTCCTGTAACTTCTTCTTTTATCCCAACCATACCAGCCATATATGTTGCATAGTTCGTACCATCAATAGTATAAACAGGGTCAACTGTGCCGACTGTGATTTTGCTTACTTCGGTGATGGCATTGTTGTTCATATCAAGACCAGCACTAGTAATACGAAATATTTCATCATTACCAGTACTAAATGCCAAGGTATCAGCTGCATTACCAGGTCTGTATATTCCCGTGTCTCCATCATTTGTAAAAGTATATGCTGGATCACCAGCAGTAGAACTTCCATCTCCAAGCCGTAGTTCATTTGCTATCCTCATATATCCAGCAAAAATAGATTCTCCTGTCCCGCTCACTGTCAAGTCGCCATCTATCTGCAGGTTTCCAGTAGAACCCAGATTCATCTTCTCAACATTATTAATTAAAAAACCAATATCAACATCTGTATCAAACCTAAGCGCCCAAGCAGCGTCATCATCCAAGAAACCAAATTCTGTACCTGTAGCATATACATAACCATCTGCAACACCATCAGAACCAGCTAACTTAAATCCTGAAGCCGACGACGCACCTTTTACAGTCATTGTATTATAATCCCCAATTAAAGTAGGGGTGGTTATTTCAGGTGAGGTCCCAAATACCCATTTTCCACTTCCTGTTTCATCTGAAACTCGTGTTGCCCAATTAGCAGAAGTTGTTGCAGTTATCTCTGTGTAATCAATTGCTGTTCCAAGTGTTGCTGCAACTGTTACTTTGTCTGTTGCTGCTCCTGTTGTTGTTATTCCTGTTCCTGCTTCAATTGTTGCAGTATTTCCACTAGAAATTGTCTGAGGAGTTCCAGAGGTTCCTGCAAGAGTCCAAGAACCATAATTATCAGAAGCTGAATCTGCAGTACAAGTAATTGTCCCTGCTGCACTTACAGAACTAACTCCTGTATTTGCTCCACAACTGCTTACTTCTAACCAGGCAGCTCCTGCATCTGTAATAGATCCTCCATTAATATCTAAACTTCCTTCAGCATCTATGTCTCCATCTTCATCAACTTCAAACTTTTGTACTCCCCCAACAGCTAATCCTAATAATGCATAGTCAGCTGTTGCACTAGCAGGATTAATGTAAACCGGTGCTCCTGAAGCAACTGTAGAAGAAGATAAATCTGTACTTGAAAACTTACCTGTCATTGTTTCATCTTGAGCAAGTGCTAAATACTGTGGATGGTCATCATCACCCAGACCACCTAAATCATCGTGATCAAAGTCTATCTCTCCAATAGAAATAGCTGTTCCTAATGTTGCTGCAACTGTTACCTTGTCTGTTGCTGCCCCTGTTGTTGTTATTCCTGTTCCTGCTTCTATTAATGCTGTATTACCCTGTGTAATTGTTTGGCCACTTCCACTAGTTCCTGCTAATGTGAAACTGCTCATGGTTCCTGTTCCTGTATCTCCTGCACAGTTTATTGTTCCGTCTGATGAGATACTGCTCACATACTGGTCAGCACTGCAACCGCCATTGAAGAAGTTTGCTGTATCGTCATAAAGATTCCCGCCTCCTATATCCCAGTTACCATTAGTATAAAGACCAGATCCTGATTGGGATATGTAGTAACTAGTCTGGAATGCAGTTCCAGTTCCTGGATAAATAGCTCCTTTAAAGTCAGTGTCATTATCTGTATAGAAAGTTCTGAAATTCTCCTGAACCCGATTGTTCATACCATAATGAGTGTATCCATTACCAGTGTACCAAATGCTTCCTCTTGCACTGGCCGCTTCTCCAAACTCAATGCCTGCACTGCCTGCGTCATTGCTCTCAATAAGTATCGTAGGGTCAGCATCATTATCTCCAATTTGTAACAATTCTGTTGGACTCGTCGTCCCTATGCCGACGTTGCCATTAACATATAGGCTTGCAGTTGAACCTTGGAGATTTGATGACGTGCCAATACCAACCTTCTTGTCAAAAAGGAAATTGCCCCATCCATCCCAGTACATCTTTCCAACTTGTGTATCATCAGAGCGACTCGCATTTATTATAACCCTTTCATTATCATCTTCCAAGTGAATGTTTACTTCTTGATTAGCATTACCTAACTGAATATTCCCTGCAACATGTAATTTTTCATCAGGGCTTGTCTGCCCGATGCCGACGTTGCCTTTCATATAAATTTCACCTGCCCCTTTAACATACATCAAATCAGACCCATCTTTATCTTCAACTATTAAAGTTGTTTCAGTATTGCTATCTCCTGCCCGTATTCTAACACCATTACCAGTAGTAGCGTGAGTATTATCAAAACGTGCTATATAGTCTGCATTAACCGAATCAACTACATATAACTTATAATTACCAGGATTAGTCGTCCCTATGCCGACGTTTCCTGTTCCTTTTATTATCATAGACTCTTGTTCCGCAGTGCTATTATAAGTTACAAAATGCATGTCAATTAATGTACCACCAGGAGCGCGGGTATAAATCTTAGCATTATAGCTACCTTGGTTAAATCTTAATTCAGTAGTTTCACCTACATCCCATGTAGGATTATGAAGTTCTACAATAGGATTTGATGTATCATAAACCTCCAAATTCGCCCCAGGACTAGTCGTCCCGATGCCGACGTTTCCACCTGTTTCTATAACCATTCTTGGATTTGTAGCTAAATCATCTCCGCTTGCAAATGTAAAAGTATTGCTATTTGAATTATCTCTTCCAATAGCCCATCCTGCTGCTTGTGTGTCTCTAAATCTTATATCTGAATCACCTGTTCCACCACCATCAATAACTAAAACTGCATTAGCTGCATTTAATAATTGCATAGTTCCTTCTCTTACATCTAACTTAGTCGCTGGACTCGTCGTCCCGATGCCGACGTTGCTCGTAATATTATCTATAGCCAAAGCAACTGAACTTGTCCCATAATTGTAAATCAGTAAATCACCTGAACTTACTGGACGATAAAGTTCCCATTGATAATTTCCATCTTCCATAAAAAAAATGCCTGCTTCTTCATTATCAGGTGCATCTAAAAAAAGAAATGCATCTTGAGTAGAACTATTTATTAGTATGCCATCAAGAGCTGTGCTTGTTTCAACAGTTAATTTCTTAGCAGGGTTAGTTGTTCCGATGCCGACGTTGCCTAAAAAGTAATTATCGTTAGCAGATTCAGTCTGTCTAAAAGTAGCTATATTTGTAAGAGCTCTAGTATTATCAATAATAGTAGTCCCATCTATAATAAAACGACTATCTGAACCATTTAACAAAAGGTTTCCTGTTCCTCCTATTTCTAATTGTTTGCTTGGACTCGCCGTCCCAATGCCGACGTTGCCGTCATTTTGGAATGTTGTTAAAATTGTTGTCCCATACGCTATTTTTATATCATTGCTATCAGCAAATATAGAATATGCATTTGCTTGACCAGTGTCATCTATAACAAAAGCAGGATTTGCTGAACCTTCAATTTCTAAAAATGTAGATGAACCACCATCTTCTCTTGTTGGACTCGTCGTCCCAATGCCAACCTTATCAGTATTACTATCAACAAACAAAACACTTGAATCAACACTAAAGTTATTTGCTCCTAAAACAACATTTTTGAAAGCACCTGTATATGGAACATAAGTGTCTGAGATGTTTGTATCTTCTGCTCCGTAAATTGTTCCTGTTACATTCAAATCTCCCACAACATTTAATGTGTTTTGTGGGGTTGCTGTGCCGATGCCGACGTTGCCAGTGGTATACAACTGGTCTGTATATGTATTCTTCCAATATCTAATACTACTACCTAAATCTAAACTACTGTCAGCACTAGGTTTAAGAACAGCATTAACTTGGACAACACTTGTGGCTGAACCCAAATATAAATCAGAAGCTTTTGTTGTTATCAATGAATATCCTGTTCCATCACCAGAAGTATCTGTAATTTTTATTCCCCTACTATTTACACTATTAACAACAATGTCCAACTTCGCCGAAGGACTAGTCGTCCCAATGCCAACCTTATCAGTATTACTATCAACAAACAAAACACTTGAATCAACACTAAAGTTATTTGCTCCTAAATCAACATTTTTGAAAGCGCCTGTATAAGGCACAAAATCACCTGTAACATTCACACCATTAATATATGTATTATGCGCTACAATATCATTTGCAATAAAGTTGTGTGTTCCCTCTATTGCTAAATCATAAACATGTTGTGGCTCGTGAGTTTTAATTGAAACAATCTTGTCAAAGAAAATATCAGCAGAAACATTTAAATATTTATTACCAGTATCTTTAGTTATGGTTGAAGTTACTATATCAATACCTGGAAAATTGAAAGAGAAAATGCAAAGAAGTGGCATAGGACTACATGTATTAGTTGAAAGACTAATAAAACAATTAGAAGAAGAGAAAGAAATGATAGATTGGTCAGTTAAATTGCAAAGAGCTTCTAGGAAAGGTAGGTTTGATGAACTGAAAAGAAGAGGATTAGTATAAATGAAATTTGTAGTTGATACAAATGTGTTATTAACATTTTTTTGGGAGGATTCTTTTACTAAAGGAATATTACTTGACCAAGATTTTGAATTCTTTGCCCCAGAATATGCGTTAGAAGAAATCAATGGGCATATATCTGAAATATTGCAAAAAACAAACACCTCATTAGAGCAATTCAAAGAACTAAGAAGAGATTTAGCTATCTGTGTTGAATTTATTCCATTAGAAAAATATTCAGAATTTCTACAAAAAGTTTCAGATATTTCAGATAAAAAAGATGTTGATTTTATCGCATTAGCACTAAAACTCAAACTTCCTGTCTGGTCTAATGACAAACATCTTAAGCAACAATCTTTAGTTAAAATATTCACAACAGAAGAATTAGTTAAATCCTTAGAATCCTCATAATTTCCTAACTTAGGAACAGCAATCTCCTCACCTTCTTCTAATTCACTAACTTTAACCCAACCATCCTCTGTTAAATAAGGATGATTCCCAGTTGTGTTAACAGCTCTGCCACTCTCTGTAATCAACTCATAAATAGGCTTTTCACCCATATCTAATAAAGCTTTGACTTTGTTTGAAACAATCTCACCTGTTTCTTCATCTAAACTCAAAACATATTCACCAGCTTCAATATCTTTAATCTGCTTCTCTGAACCGTCTGCCATTGAAATCAGGCTGTCTTCTGCAACACACAATCCTGTTACGTTTAAGTCTCCATCAACATTCAAGGTGTTTTGTGGTGTTGTCGTCCCGATGCCGACGTTTCCACCTTCTAAGATTGTCATCTTCACATCATTACTTGTAGCAAAATATAATGGTTTGGCTTCTAACACATTAATCATACCATATTCTGCTGCATTATATCCGATATTCATACCATCTGAAATAAGAGCTCCTGTTTCATCTGTTGTAAATTTAATATATGCCTGACCTAAGCTGTGAATCTGAAGTGGGCGTGTTGGACTCGCCGTCCCGATGCCGACGTTGCCGTTAATCGCTAAAGCCGTACCCGCCGCCAAAGATTGATCTGCCACATAGCCAATTACCTGGGCTCCTGATGATTGAACTGCCCAAGTATAAGATGACCCCGAACCAATATGTAACAATCCAAGAGGATTCGTCGTCCCGATGCCGACGTTGCCGTCTCCTCTTACGAGAAAATAGTTGCTTGAACCTGTTCGGTCTTGAATATAAAATGCTTTATCAGAAGAATTTGTCCCAGCTTTTATCCATGGTCCAAAACTCTGACCCGTTGTACTTCCTGCAGTAATTTCAGAAACATAATAATTATCCGCACCTGTCAATTCAAGCGCTCGTTGAGCGGCTCCTGCTAAGATTTCTACTTTATTACTTGGATTCGTAACTCCAATGCCGACGTTTCCTTCAACAATCAATCCATTAGCAGGAGGTTGTATATTATAATAACCTCCTACCGAGAGACCAGAATTACTATGAAGTCCCATACCATACGCACCTTCATAAAATCTCATAAAATTAATGCCGGTAGTATTCACATTTTGTATAAATGCTTGCACCCCTCCTGACGCTGAGTTTTCCAATCTTAAAGTAGGGTTATTATCCTTCAAATGAAGTAAGGAAGAAGGACTACTCGTCCCAATCCCAACCATATTAGTATTTGAATCAACAAACAAAACACTTGAATCAACACTAAAGTTATTCGCTCCTAAATCAACATTGTAAAGAGCACCTGTATATGGAACATAAGTGTCTGAAAGATTTGCATCTCCTGCTCCGTATATTGTTCCGGTCACGTTTAAATCTCCAACAACATTCAAAGTGTTTTGTGGTGTTGTTGTGTTAATGCCGACGTTGCCGCTTCCTATAATAGCCAAAGCATCTCTGAAATCAGTACCATTAGATTGACTTAGATAAAGGTTACCATATATGTCATTACCTTTTGCTATAATTTGAGTTGTCCCAAAGGCAGTATTAAATTGTCCCCAAGTATGATAATCATCTCCACCAGTATACCTATAAACCCGTATTCCATCAGTACTTCTATTTTCAGCACCACTAATTTTATTTAAGGTTAAATGAGCAGGAAGTGTTGAAGCGTCCCCGATGCCGACGTTTCCTCCTTGTTGTATTCTCATTGCCTCTGCAACAGTACCACCTTGCTCTACTGCAAAAGCTAAATCACTATCGGTAGAACCTGTATCAATACCTGATATTCTGGCTATATTACCAGAACCTAAATTAAATAAAAGATTAGCAAATGAGTTAGTAGCACCATCTTCGTTTTGTATCATAATAGTTGCATCTGCTTCCTGACCACTAGAACTACTAGCATCATACGCTGTGGCATCATCCTTCCTAACAACTAATAATGATGCTGGTGTTGTCGTCCCGATGCCGACGTTGCCACCTGTTTCAACCGTTACCAATTCCTGACTATTCATAGTATTCACAGCCCCGTAAGCAATTTGGAATTTAGTATCATCATTCATACCTAATTTCCATGAATTAGCTTCTGCTGCTCCACCGCCAACTTCATAATAAATTTCACCTGCTGCACTTTTTCCTCTAACTTCTATGGAAACATCTGCTGCATTTGTAAATGATGCTAATTGCTCATTATCTCCTGTAACTTCTAAAACATGCCCAGGTGTCGCCGTCCCGATGCCGACCCTATCAGTATTACTATCAACAAACAAAACACTTGAATCAACACTAAAATTATTTGCTCCTAAATCAACATTTTTTGTTGCACCTGTGTAAGGCACAAAATCCCCTGTAACATTCACACCATTAATATATGTATTATGAGCAACAATGTCATTTGCAATAAAGTTGTGTGTGTTTTCTATTGCAAGGTCATAAACATGCTGTGCTGGGTGTTGTTCTATTGAAGTTATTTTTTCCCATTTTATTATGTTTTGCCCATAATCAGGCACTGCTATTTCCATTCCTTCTTCTAAATAAATTACTTTAAGCCACTCTACACCATCAGAAAGTTTTAAATATTCCTTGTTACTATTTTTATTTATGGCTGAATTAATAACTTCCCCTGAAACTGAATTAGATTTTAAATTAATGTCTAAAGCTGTAGTTCGATTAATGAAACAAGACATATCTGTAAGATTTAAACAAACAAGAGAAATAACTGATGAAGATTGGGAATTTTGTGAGCAAATTAATTGGCATCCTGTTGATGAACTACCTATGAAAGAAGAATTTGTTAAAGAACTAAGAAAAAGAGAAAAAGGTCCGTTCATTAAATTTAATTCTGTGGATGAACTATTTAAAAAATGAGTTATACTCAAATTATTCATCCCAAATGTCAAAGAGAAATTAATAAGGTCTGTAGAAAAAATCCTATTCTTGAAAAAGTCCTTAGAAAAAAGATGGATGAAATCATCCAAAACCCCGGTCACTATAAATCTCTCAGACATGAGCTTGCTGGAGAAAGAAGAGTTCACATCCTCAAAAGTTTTATCCTCAAATTCAAAATTGATGAAGTCAACAAAATAGTTATGTTCCTCGCCTTCAGGCACCACGACAAAGCCTACTGATTTTTCCCCTAATTTTTCCTCAGAAGATAATTTAACCAAATAAGGATGATTTCCTGTTGTATTAATGCTTCTACCAGATTCTGTGGTTAACTCATAAATAGGCTTTTCACCCATATCTAATAATGCTAACACTTCATTAGAAACAATGTCTCCTGTTTCTTCATCTAAACTTAAAACACGCTCTCCCATTTGAACATCTTTAATCTCTTTTTTAGTTCCATCTGCCATTGAAATCAGAGAGTCTTCTGCAACACACAATCCTGTGACATTCAAATCTCCATCAACATTCAATGTGTTTTGTGGTGTTGATGTGTTGATGCCGACGTTGCCGTCATTTTGAATCCTGACCCGTTCGTTCCCAGCCGCTTGACCTCCAGAATAAAATCGTATATTACCAGAAGTATGACGTGCTATGATACTCAAACCCCCACTTAAATCTCCATCTGCTTCAATTGCTGCACCATCTTGCAGATATGCCCCAATAGGAGTATATGCACTACCAAATGTAAAGAGATTCAACCAACCGCCATCGGCTTGAATTGAAGCTAGAGAACGTGAGTTGTTAGTTGGTTCTTTTACATAGAGGTCACCATCATAAACTTCCAACTTCGCCGAAGGACTCGCCGTCCCAATTCCGACGTTACCACCTTCTAAAATAACCATATGCTCAGCTAATGTTCCAGTTCCTATATTTTTCTTAAATATTAATCTTTCATTATCACTTTCAATGCCAACTATCCATTCATCTGTAGGAGACACTGAAGTTCCACCACTAGAAAGATACAAGTTTGAATCTCCTCCACCTGCTTCGTGAATTTGAATAAGTCCTTGGACATCAAGTGCTTGATGTGGAGCAGTCGTCCCGATGCCGACGTTTCCTGAACTATCTAAATTAATCCCTGTAGTTCCAGCATACTTAATATTCATTACATCATTACCTTGGTTATAATATAAATAACCTTTATTAGTGCCAGCATCTACTTGGAATCTTATACCTACATCTGTATCTGCTGAATTAGCATCTGTATCTGAATTTATATCAATCCATGCTTCTCCTGTATCCGCTACATCTAACTTCTGTGAAGGACTCGTCGTCCCGATGCCGACATTACTGTTGTTATCAACATAAACATCTTCCTGATGCACGAAAGAATCGTGATATTCTGTTCTCTATAGATATTGTGCTTTTACTTCATCTGCTGATAATGCCCGGTTGTAAATGCGAACATCATCTAAACTCCCATTTAAATAATTACCCCCCCTATTCCCAATTGATGTAAGAGTAAAAGATGAAAAATCAGTAGATGTACCGCTAACATCATTTTCACCATTTAAATATATAATTGTTTGATTGTTTGTCTCATCATAGGTTAATGTTATAAATACCCACTCATTTAAATTCCAAGGATTACTATTTAAATAATCACCTTCGTCTGCTAGTGCCCAATGTATATGATTATATAAATAAACATCCAAACCATCATTGGTAGATGTAAATATTCCTGTCCAATATGCTTTAGTATATTGATAAAGCCATAATTCAGCACTAAATGACCCTGATATTGTTCTTCCTACACTAATATAATCATCTCCATCAAATTCAAAATCACCACCATTATTGAATCCACCTGATGAATTTGCTGTTGCTCCGTGATTTGTTCCGTGTTGATTGTAAATAGAACTATCTAAAACAGTTTCGCTTCCTGCTGAACCTACAAGGTTTTCAGAATTAAAATTCATCGCTAAAATTAATCCTTCATCTGAAATCTCATGAATGCTTTTTGTATTTGTAAAACCATTAACATCTAATGTATAATTGGGACTAGTCGTCCCGATGCCGACGTTGCCTCCTGATTCAATTCTAAGAAGTTCTCCACCATTATATTGAAATATATAATTACCTCCACTTATCCAATAACGGTCTAAAACAAAATCACCATTAGCATCATAAAACTCAATCGTCCCATAATGAGTTGCATCACTGCCCCCACCTATTTTTTTACTATTAGGTATGCTTAATTGATAAAGAGGACTCGTCTCCCCGATGCCAACGTTACCGCCTGCTTCTATTCTCATCTTTTCAGACCAACCACTCTGTCCATAAGCACTATAAGTCCCAAACACTAAATCAGCAGGGGCATCAGAATCTCCAAAAGCAATATATGAATCAGTAGCATCTGCTGTTAAGATTATAAAATTATCATTTGTATCCTCTTTTATCCCAAATGTAGCACTGGCTTTAGTTATATCTAAAGTTTTGGTTGGACTAGTCGTCCCAATCCCAACCATATCAGTATTTGAATCAACAAACAAAGTATCTGTGTCTACAGTCAGATTCTTCTTCAGCTCTGTGTTTCCGTAAACAATAAAATCATTAACTACACTCATGTTCTGCTTTGTCAGATTCATAGAAGTTATATTATAAACATAAATTGTCTGTGCATAAATACTGCCTGCGTCAATTGTAACACCTCCAGAAGCCCAGTCTCCATCTACATCCAAGCTTCCTGCAATATCAAAATCCCCTACTACAGAAGTGTTCAAAGGCATGAAGAAAGTTGAGTCATAGCCATCCAGGGTCTCAGAACCCTGAGCAGATATATTAATGCATGTCAAAGTATCTCCAATTATTTGAACAGCATGTCCAGCAGGACAGGCAGAAGGATAATTTGTAAGATTTGCCCATCCGAGCAAACTTGTTCCATAATTCAAAGCAACTGTTTCTGTATAACCTTCTCCAGGTGTTCCTGAAACACTTATTCCACTTCCAGAAGCAACATCTCCGACATAATTTCCAGTTGTATCTGTTCCAAGAACAACAGAATCTGGCTGCACAGCTGTAACTCCTGTGCTTGAAATATTAATATCTCCAGAAACAGCTTTTGTTTCCCAGGCAGTTCCAGAACCAATCAAAATATTTCCAGAAGTTGCAGTGGTTGTTCCAAGAGATGAGCCATTTATCTTAACAACATCTGGATTTGGATAAGTTCCAGATAAATCACCACCTGCAGTCTGTCCTTCTTTAATATAATTATTATCAAAATAAGTAGTATTTACATTTATAGTAGTTGTTCCGCCCAAAGCCACAGAACCTCCTCCTATCAAACCAGTGCCTGCAGTAATAGTTAAAGTTGAATTAGCCAAGTCTACATTTCCAACAGCTCCGTCAGTTATCATAGCACTAGTTATTGAGTCCACTTGGTCTTCATTCACATACCTAATATCTCCTGTCTGGTTAAGCTTAGTCTCATTAAGAATAAAATAATTACTTGCATTCTTATAGATATAAATCCCTCCTGCATAATATAAGGTATCTGTATTAATATCTTCAGAACACTCCCAAGCAGAAGAAGTAGCATTCCACTTAGCAATCTCTGTATCTGCACAGCTCAATCCTGCAAGAGTGTCATTCTCTCTAAGATCAATAGTCTGATTAAGCTGGCTTTCTGAAAAACTTAAAGTTGAACCGTCAAATGTCAGATAATCGCTGTCTTCTGTCCAATTAAATCTTCCTTTGAACCAGTCTGCTGTCACATTTCCTGTAACATTAACATCACCACCAACCCTGATATCTCCTGTAACATTTATATCTCCAGAAACATTAACATCTTGAACAAATAAACTTGTTATTCTATTTATCAAGCTTCCTAAAAAGCTGAAAAATCCTGAACTAGCACTTACATTATAACTTCCTAAAGTAAGATTAGAATCCACACTAACCTCACTCAAATTAACATCTGTTGCCCTAAATGCATAAGGAACTCTTCCAAGCTGAGATACATTCTTCAAAGTTCCATCTCTGTAATAACATAAGTAATACTGGGTGTCATAATCTAGTAAACTGAGATTCCCTCCTCCTGAGCCAACTGTTGGAAGATAAAGTGAAACAATTCCTCGTGTATCTGTAGTTTGTGAGGTAGAATGGTTATAAACAACATCAGGACCACAAAGTGTACTTGAATTATCTGTAATATTAAATCCAAAAGTAAACGTTCCTGTTTCAATTGTTCCATTAGAAAATGTTGTCTGAAGATTTATATGAAAAGTGTCATTGATTGGAGCAGCAGAAACCATGCTTAAAAAGAATATCAAACTTGAAGCCAAAAATAAATTTATTAATAATTTCTTAGAACTTGTAAATTTTGGATTTTGTTTTTTAACAGTTTTTTTATTTTTCTGTTTAGATGGATATTTTTTAAACTCTATCTTTTTCTTACTAACTGAAATATACCATACACTACTTGACATACAATTATTAATCAAAGACCAATCATAAAAATTAGGAACCATTTCAGGTCTAAAACAGGGTATTTTGGGCCTTTTGTATGTTTTTTCCATTTTGCTTGGTTACCTTACAATTTTTATATGTAAGTAAAATGAAAAAGTTGTTTTATTGACGGTAAAATTCCTGTTTTTCCTCGTGTAAGTAAAATTTATAAAAGCAGAAAACATTAATTTATTAGTAAAAAGGGGAAAGATGAAGCAACCAATTAAGATATATCTAAGTTCTGAAACAAAGAAAAAGCTACTTCAGAAGGCAAATGAAACAGGGTTTTACGACCGTGGCGCTTTGACAAAGTTTATAGAAAAAATAGCTACAGAAGATATTTGTTTCTTAGATGAAAATTTGAGGAAAATGCTTAAGGTGCTATTCCCTGGTAAGGATTAGGAATTATAATAATTCCAGAAATTCTTCTTTGCTTAATTTTACTTGTTTTAATATCTCTCTCAAAAGTCCTTTGCCTAATTTTTCATTTCCATGAATTGGAATGATAGTCCTTCTTCCATCAAGATGTTTGAGTCTAACATGGCTACCTTTTCCTTTAATCATTTCAAAACCTTTTTTCTCTAAAATCTTACATAATTCTTTGCCAGAAATACGCACTAACTTAGCCATTTTTTAATTAGAAACCATAAATGGCTTTTTTACCTGTACTTTTTGAATCCCTATAAATTTCATTGGTTCTATGTCTTCCCCATCAGCTTCTAAACATAATTCAATGGCTTCTTTAATTCTTTCCACTACTTCAGAAATTGTTTTTCCTTGTGTATGACAGCCTTGAATATCTGGAACAGTAGCTACGTAAATTCCACCTTCATCTTGTTCAATCAATACTGTAAAATCTAATATCTTTTTTTCCATAACCAATAACTGTAATAGAATTATTTAAACCTTTCTTCATGAGGTTCTAAGACAAATTTTAAATACAGAAAAAACATGAAAGGATTGCGAGCCTGTAGCTCAGTCTGGTTAGAGCACTGCTCTTATATGAATCTAATTCGCAAGGATTAGTTTCTCTTGGAAGATTCTAAGAGAGGCAGGGGTCCTCGGTTCAAATCCGAGCAGGCTCATAAAACTTTTAAAAAGTTTTAGATCAAACCTAGATACTTATCAGTTATCTTTAAAAACTAATTTTGATAATTCTTTATAATGCCCCGATAGTTCAGAGGCCAAGAATGCAAGGTTTTCAACCTTGTGACCCGGGTTCGAATCCCGGTCGGGGCGTTATAACCCTAATTTAAAAGAAAGATTTATAAAGTATACATATGTATACCTATGTATATGGAAACAACCATCAGGCTTAATATTGATATAAAAAAAAGGTTGGATTCAATGAAAATTCATTCTAGAGAAAGTTATAATGATGTTGTTGCTAGAATTATAGGAGACAATAAGAAAATTGATGAAGAAAGTTTAAAAGAAACTATAGAAGTTCTCAGTGACCCCAAAACAATGAGAGACATTGCAGAAGCTCTTGAAGATTATGAAAAGGGGAGATTTGTAGAGCTTAAATGAGCTATAAAATATTTCTTTCTCCAAAGGCAAACGATTTCTTAGAAAAACTTGATAAAAAAGATAAAGAAAGGATGAAGAACAAATTAAAAGATTTAAGAGAAAGTCCAGAATTAGGAAAACCCCTTATAGGAAAGCTTGCTGGTTTGTGGAGTTTAAGAGCAGGGGATTATCGTGCTTTATATCAAATAAGAGATAGTGAACTCTTAATTCTTGTTTTAAAAATTGATCATAGAAAAAAGATATATAAAAAATAGTCCTTAACCAACAAAGCAACTTGCCCTACGACGTGAGTAAGTTAAGATAATTTTTTAAAGTTCTTAACTTCTATCTGGTTTCTGGTTGGGGTGTTTTATTCAAAAGATTTTGATAAAACTCAAAACACTTATATTCTATTCTTTTTGCATTATATTTATTAAAAACACTTTTTCTTGCATTTTCCCTTAATCTTGAAGAAAGATCATTATCTGTAAGAACTCTTATTATTTGTGAAGCCAACATTTCAGAATCTAAAGGATCACTAGTTAAACCATTATAATCATCTTGAACAACCTCTGTCATGGGTTCATAATTTGTAGTTATTGCAGGTGTTCCGCATGCCAAAGCCTCTATTAGAGATCTCCCTAAACCTTCCCATAAAGTAGGTAAGGCAAAAACATCTGCCCAAGAATAATAATAAGGAAGCTTTTTTTTGGGTTTTTCGCCTAAAAAATACACTGTTTCTTCTAATCCTAAATTTTTTTTTATACCACGCAAATGTTCTTCTGTTTCAGAATCAAAAGTTTTCGAAGACCCAACATGGATATGGGTTACGTCTTCTAATTCATCTCTTACATGTCCTACCGCTTTAATAAGAGTTTCTAAGTTTTTATTACGAACAACTCTTGAAACACTAAGAATTTTATATTTTGAATCAAGAAAAGAAGGTTCAATAGTTTCTCTAACTCTTTCCCGAGAAAAAGGATAAAATACTTCCATATCAACAGCATCTGGAATCAGTGCCACTCTTTCCTCATCAACTCTATATTGTTCAATGATTTTTCTTTTTAAAACATCTGAAATACAGATAATAGAATCTGCTTCTTTAACAGCTTCTGTAACTCTCGATATATCATTAATAGAAAGAACAAGTGGAACTTCTAACTCTTGCTTAAGAAAAATACCTAATTCTATTGAAAAAGGCGTCATAAAAGAACGCAGGATATCTGGATCAAAAGATTTTGCCAAATCTAAAATTTCTTCTTTTTCAGGCATAAAAACATCTCTAAAAAGAGGAAATGTAAAGTTCCTCTCTCCTCTTTGCAAAGACTTTAGAATCTCATAAAACTTTTCTTTATTCCTCAGAATAGCATAAGATTTTATCCCTTCAAGAACTCGGTCTTCTTCTTGTTTAAAATTAAGAAAAGATACTTCATCAAAAAAAGGTTCTTCATTTAAAGAAGGATTAAACTCTCTAACAAGATCTTTCTCTTTCCCTTTATAAGCTGTAATAGGGTCATTTGGAATTGCCAACAATTTCATTTTATAATCACTTCCTTTTCCTCCCAATTAAAATAATTATAACCATCTTCTTTATAATCCCAAAAAACCCTTGCTTCAATTCCTGTTTCTGCAAGATGTTTAGCAAGAAATCTCTCAATAAATCTTTTTCTCTCTTCATGTTTAGAATTGCTTATGCTTTCTTCATGAATTCTATATCTATACAGATACTCGGGATTTTGAGCAATTTGATTCTCATCTAATAATTTGCTAGCTCTTAAAATATGGTCCCAATCCATAGCATATAAAATTTCTGGATCAAATCCCTTAATTTTTTCATGTGTCTCACGGGTAAAACACTTAATAGGCCCAACATAATTAAAATGAAATAATCTTTTTCTTGAAAAAGGGTGGCATGGTCTATCACAAATATGATTGCCCTGAGTATTTATTCTTTTATGCATAGAATAAGAATATTGAACATGCGGATTATTAAGCATAAAATCTAAAGTTGATTCAACAGCATTAGGCTCTAAAATATCATCTCCATCTAAAATAAGAATGTATTTTCCTTCGGAATAATCAATAGCTTGATTTCTAGCAACTGCAGACCCCTCATTAACAGACTTTCTATAAAACCCAACATTATCCATGTTAGAAATTTCTCTTTCAATAATCTCGCAAGTGTTATCTCTAGACCCATCATCAACAATAACAACTTCAAACTTAGGAGCTAATGTTTGAGCTCTTACACTCTCTAAGGTTTCTCCTACAAATTCCTCCACATTGTACGTAGGGATGATTAAACTAGCAAGTGTTGTCATTTTATTTTGGTATTACAGAATTAAAAACTTCTAAATATTTATTCATAACTCTTTCAACAGAATATTCTTTTCTGACTCTTTCAAGTCCTTTTCCACCCATCCCTTCTCTAAAATCCCTATTATTTTTTAAATATTGAATTGCTTTAGAAACCTCTTCTGGTTTACCAGATGTAACTAAAAACCCAATATCATCATCTATAACTTCTGAAATTCCACCCACATCTGTACCAATCAGGGGCTTTTCACAAGCCATTGCTTCTAAAAAAACTAAAGGATGCCCTTCGTGTTTAGATGTTAATAAAAAAACATCCATTGCATTATATGCCTCGAGAATCTCAGGATAATCTAACTTTCCAACAAATCTAAATCTTGATTCAAGTCCTATTCTCCGAATTCTTTCTTCAAGTTCAACACGATCTCTCCCTTCCCCACACATAAGAAAATAAACATTACTCAAAACCCCGTCATTTTTAAGACGTTGGGCTATATATTCAAACCTAAATACTTCTTTAATGGGTGTGAAATTAGAAACATGCCCAAGCACAAAAGCATTATCAGGTATGTCTACACTTTTTCTGTAATTTGTATCTTTTTTAAAGAATTTTTCTGTATCAACAAAATTTGGAATATGTATGGATTCTTTTGTTATCCCCAATTCTTCCTCTGCTATTCTTTGTAAATCTTTAGAAACAAAAGTCAGTGCATCTGCTTTATTTAAACAAAGTCTTAATAGGGGATTAATATCTAATTTAGAACCATTTGTATGTATATCGCTTCCATGACCTGTCACAATATAAGGCAAATTTATACCATCTAGTTTTAATTTTTCTCTAGCAGCATATGCTGGAAGAGCATGAGGCACAGCATAATTAGCATGAACTAGATCTAATCCAACCTCTTTATGAACATCACAAAGTCTTGAACCAAGAGTCCAAACATAAGGCTCATTTTTCATACAAGGATAATCTACTTTTCTAACTCTGTGAAGTTGAACTCCTAACTCTTCCATATCAGGAGGATTTTCATCAGTATCATATCCTATAAAATGAACTTTATGACCACTTCTCACAAATTGCTCTGCCATTCTAGTAGCCATAATTCCACTCCCTCCTAAATGAGGATAATAAAAAGACAACATTCCTATTTTCAGAGGTTTATTCTTATTATTTACCATTATATAGCTCTTCTATGCTTTATTTATAAATCCTTTGTTTTTATTATAAAATAGTGAAAGTTTATATAATTTTTGTGTAATTTTAAAGAAAAAACAGAACTTATCACTTATTTCACTCTTTTCATCAAATCAAAAAGAGATTTCTTCTCAAACAGAATAATCCTTTTTTCCTTTAAATCAATATGAACCTTAATCAAACCAAGCATACTTGTAAAAACAGTGCAGACAAGGAAATTTTTTCCCTTAATATTTTGTAAGGAAAAAATTATCTTCTGAAGTTTATTTTTTATATCTCGCTTTTTCATCTCCTTAACAATCATTTCTTCTATTTCTTCAAGGTTAAAATCAAAATCAAGCTTAATTTCCAGCGGAATCTTTTTTGTTATCATTTCAACAGGAATTTTTTCAATCTTTTTTCCAATCCTGAAACTAAACATTTTTTTTGCATCAGGAATATAAAAGTCAACATGTATTTGATTATCTTTGCCCTCTTTATCTATTGTGAAAAACCCAGAACACAGATATGCTTTTGAATTCTCCTTTATAAAATTCTTAAACATAGTTGAAGAATGTAATTTCTCTAGATAAAATTGAAAGTTCATTTCAAAAAAACTTATCTAAAACAGATTTACTTAATTGTTTGAAAGCATCACATTCGTGCTTTAAATGATAAGAAAACTTTATTTCAAATCCTATGTTCTCAACGTTTTTTCCAATTTCTTGAACAGCTTTTATAGCAGGGACAAAATCTCCATCTGTAGAAACTAATATTGCAGTATCATAGGCATTGTTATAAGCTAATTTTACCATATCAACAGCAAGATGAATGTCATCTTCTTTAACCTGATAATCTATTTTTCCATCAATCTTAACTTTTTGCATTCTACATAAAATAAGCTTAAAATTTGGAATCTTTTTCAATTTTTCAAAGAATTTTTGCTGTTTCCTATAGGTTATTCCATCTTTTTTCCTATCTAAAGGTGCAGTATAATAATAAACCCTTATCTTTTTCCTTCCTGAAACAAGATGCCTAGAAAATCTATCAAAATCAAATTTCATAAAAGTTTTAGATGCTCCATATATTTCTTTAAGAATATGGTAAAAATTACTTCCATCAATAAAAATAATTATTCTATCAGTCATCACAAAACATATTTCAAAGAATTAATAAAGTTAACTATGAAACCCAGAGTTGCCGAAGCAATTCTGGGGGATATATAATTATAATTATATTTAAAAGTTTTTAAGGTTTTCTATTTTCTTTCATCAATCTCTTTTTTTAAAGATTTAGTAAATACGCTAACTTTCATTCTTTTTATCTTCTTATCTCCACGAATTCTTAGAGCCACACTGCCATCTTTTTCTTCTTTCTCACCAACAACAATTAATTTCTAAGTGGTTATAAATATTTATATTCTCCTTTAACTATAATGTTATATGAAATTTAACATTCTGCAATATTTACCTAACACAACAAAAATAATGATAGATAAAGAAATAAGAAAAGAATTATTTTCTAATAAATCTATAAGTGAATGGAGTAAATCTCTTAATGTTCCTTTAAAAAACATAAGCAGATATATCAATGGGACAAGATCCATTCCGATAACATTATTAACTGAATTGGCCAAATCAAAGAAGATAAACAGTAAATTACAAGATAAAATAAAACTTAAAATAACTAAAAGCGGGAATTATCTCAGAATTGGCCCAATAATTAAAATAGATGAAGACTTGATATATGTAGCAGAATTGATTAAAGGGGATGGACATATCACCCCCAATTTCTGGAGGATAATCTTTGTGAATAATAATGGATTTTTAATAACTTATGTTCATAATTTTTTCAAGTCTTTAGGAATAAAACAAAGCCAGATAAGCCTTATTAAAAGAAAAGATGCTAATTTTCTTACTATAAGATCATCCTTATTAGCCATATTATTCAATAAAATTTTGGAGGTTCCATCAGGAAGAAAAAAAGAATTAAATATTCCTGAATTCGTACTTTCAGACAGAAATTTAAGTATCGCGGCGGTTAGGGGAGCATTTGATGCTGAAGGACATATAACTTCAAAAGGTTCTAGAAGGATTTCTATAACATCAAATAGTAAAAAATGGTTAACCCAATTAAAACAAATCTTAGAGAAGTTAAATATAAATTCAAGAATATTTGAAGACAAATCAAAAAGAAAAGAGCCACTCTACAGGCTCTTTATATCCCATAGACAAAATCTCATAAAATTTCTAAAAATAATCAAACCTTTACACACGAAAAGAAAAGAAAAATTAAAAGAAAGATTATCTGATTATACAAAAAATCCTCAAAAAGAATTTCATAAGAGAATATTGCTCTCAATAAAAAAGGGAAATACCAGAAGAAGAGAAATTGCTAGCGATATAAAACAGGATTTAATATTAATTGGGAACAATATTAATTGGTTAAAGAAAAAAAGGTATATAGATTCTTTCGAAAAGATTTATACAAACAAAGGATGTTACCATAAATACAAAGTTACTGGAAAAGGGGAAGGATATCTAGAAAAATCACTTTCTTTCTTCGATTGATTTTTTAAGTTCCTTAATGAAATCATCAATTTTAACATTATAATTAACTTTTCCCATATGACGAACAGCAATTGTGTTATTTTTCTCTTCCTCGTCCCCAGCCAGAATCACCCAAGGAATTTTCATAATCTCTGCATCTTTAACTTTAGAAGAAACAGACACAGATCTTAAATCCGAATCAATTCTCAAACCAAGAATGTTTTTTTTCAATTGCTCTACTGCTTTTACAGCATATTTTTCATTTCTGCTTGTTAAGCTCAACACACGAACCTGAACAGGAGCAAGCCATGTCATAAGCCTTCCTTTTGTATGCTCAAGAAGAATCCCTATAAACCTCTCTAGAGAACCATAAACAGTTCTGTGTAACATAATTGGCCTTTTCTTTTTGTTGTCTTTATCAGTATATTCTAATTCAAATCGCTCTGGCATTGCAAAATCTAATTGTATCGTTGCTGTCTGCCATGTTCTTCCTAATGAATCTTTAATATGAAAATCAATCTTAGGACCATAAAAAACACCTTCACCTTTATTTAGTTTAAACTTGATTTTTTTCTTTTTTAAAACTTCTTCTAAAATTTTTTCAGCCATAACCCACATTTTGTCAGAACCAATTCTTTTTTCAGGTCTTGTAGAAAGTTCAACATGATAATCAAATTTAAATTTTTTATAAAATTTGGAAACTAATCCTATAACATCAATAACTTCTTTCTCAACTTGTTCTTCATTAGCACAATAAATATGTGCATCATCTTGAGTAAATTTAATAACTCTGAACAAGCCACCCAAAACCCCTGAAAGTTCTTGTCTATGAACAGTTCCTAATTCAGCAATTCGTAAAGGTAAATCCCTGTAGCTCTTTGGAGAATTTTTAAAAACCAGGATGCCTCCAGGACAATTCATTGGTTTAACTGCAAAAACATTATTATCATAATCTGTTAAGAAAATATTTTCCCTGTATTTTTCCCAGTGGCCTGAAATCTGCCATAATTTTTTATTTAAAATTTGAGGGGTTGAAATTTCCTGGTAATTTGCCTTTTTATGTTCTTCTCTCCAAAATTTAATAAGTTCTTTATAAATAATCCATCCATTATTATGCCAAAAAACCATACCTGGCGCAGTTTCAGAAAAACTAAATAAATCCATTTGTTGGCCAATAATCCTATGGTCATTATTTTTTAATTTTGAGCTATCAAGAATGTTTTTCCCAATACTTCTCAAAAGATTCTTTGAATCAATTTTTTCTTCTGTCTTTTTTTCAGTTCTAATCTCCCTTGACAATTCACTTAACGGGTGCCCTTTAACTTTTAATTCAAACTCCTTGTAATACCCAAAAGGAGCGTTTGTAACATTGAAATCCCCTCCAAGCTCTTTTCCAGCCTTTTTCAAAACCTCAACAGCTACATCAGAAGAAGCAAGATTATTTGAAAGATGAGCATAAGGATATAAAACAATGTTTTTAACATTTACTTGGCCTGCAACATCCTTAATATTCTTCACAAGTTCTTTAATAGATTCCTTAACGCTGTCGGTTTTTTCAACAGCAGTTAAAACCACGAGGGATTCTTTAACTTTTTCCCCTTTTTTCTCTTTATCTGTCAGCACCTCAATGTTTTTCAAAGCTTTTTTTAAAGGTTTAAAATTAATATAATCAACATGTAAAGTTAGGATTTTCATGTCAGAAAGAATGAAATCAGGTTTAAAAATTCTTTTACTTTTTCCATATTTGATGAAAAAATTCTTTATACATTTCTGCTATTTGTTTAGATTTTATTAAATAGCCAACTGGTTTCTCGCCCCAAGAGAAGAAAGCAATTTTATCTCTACAAATGCTTATATTAGAAGGTATTGGAAAGTCTACATATTTTATTTTCAAAATTTTTCTTTTTGCAAATAATTTTCTTAGTTCTTTTGGAGCTAACCCCTTAATATTTAATCCCTTAGCTTTTCTCTTAGCATCATACATTTCAAAAAATTCCTGTATCTCCTTATTCATTTCTTTTACATTTACAGAGAAAAACAGATATTCTTCCCCCCTCTTCGTGTCTTCTATTAAAATATTGAGCATAGAAATTATTCCTTTTGTTCCTTCAAATATCTCGGCACCCTGTTTTTCTTTTGATTTTTTTTGTTGTAATTCTAATTCTGGCAATATTTTTAGAAAATCTTTCTTTTTATCATCAATAAAACTCAAAATTTGTTTTGGTGGAACAGTCTGATAAAACTTAATCTTTCCTTTTTTAATATAAGAGATCAATCCTTTCTCAATAAGTGTATTAATTGAATTGTGCACTGCCGAGCTTGCCATTCTTGATTTCTCTATAATATTTCCTACTTTAGTCTCTCCAAGCCTTAGAAGAGAGATATAAACAGAAATCTCCCCCTTACTTAAACCCACTTCCTCAAGAATTGCAGTATCCATTAAAAAAAGACCCAGTTAAACTATTTAAATCTTGTTATAACTCTCCAAAAATAGAGAGTTATTATTTATATTAGATAATGTCTATAAAATATTAATTAAATCAATGAAAAGAAAATGAAACTCAAAAAATACATAACAAAACAAGGATGGAAAGAAGATTGGAATCAGACAAAGAAAGATTTCAGAAAAGTTGGTAAGCTTGCGAAGAAAGTTGGAGAAACAGCTTACTGGGATCTCTATTATACAACTGGTTACAGCAGCATGGCTGGTCTTGGTAATGGTATAGCGAATGCTCAAAAAGGAGAGTCCTTTAAGAAAGGATTCGGAGAAGCTTACGTCAATAATTTCCCTTTAGGAATGGCTGTAAATCTTGCATATCCTATATTATTCAATAAATTAAAGAAATCCAAGAACTATAGACTTTACGCTAATCTGGCAACACTAGGAATTAATGCAGGATTTCTAGCATGGCATTATCTTACAGGAACAGATAATCCTATACAAGCTATGGTTCCAAATACTCTCGTAGGATTAGCTATGGCTAATGGACATGTATCCCAGACAAAAAAGAAAAATCTCGAAGAAGCAATAGTTTAAAAAATTAATCTAAAGAAATTTATGAACTTGCTTTCTCGCTTTTCTTAGTTTTTTCTTGTGTTTCTTCAAAAATACATTTATTTTTTTTATTGCAATCTCTTTCAACTCTGAAGTCAGCATTTCTCCTTTCCTATATTTATTTTCTATTTCTGCAAGTTTTTTATCATTAGGTTCAAAAAACATTTTCAAATACTGGAAAGAAACATCTTTATCAGGATTTCCTCCTTTCTCTTTATGCTCTTTAACAGTATCTCTTCCGCCTGAAAAAGCATATTTCCTTATCTTCCTCTCAACATCTTTAGGAGAATCAGTCATAGCTATAAAAGACGACTTGTCACTGCTTGACATTTTCCCAGTTCCTTTCAAACTAGGAATAAAAATATGATAAGTTGAGCTTATCTGGTTAAAATCATAATCTTTATACCTGTTCCCCATACCTCTTGCAATTCTTATGTGTGGGTCTTGGTCTGTTCCAACAGGAATAAATGTTGGAATAGGTTTGCCTTCAAACTCTGGAAGTTGTGGATGAAACATATCTGCTACCTGTAGTAGAGAAGCATTCATTTTTCCAGGAGAAATAGCCCCATAAACTGCTCTGAATTCATTAAAAGTAGCATATCTTGAAAAATTCGAAGCCAGTTTATAATATGCATTTGACTTTTCAGCGTCCCTTGATCTCTCGCTCTGAAAATAAAAATCAACATTTTTTGGCTTTAATCCTAATGCTATATAATTAAGCAAGTACTGCTCTATAGCTATTTTTCTGAGTTCTTCAAGAGATTTTTCCCGGGTATTATAAGCTTCAAGATCTGCAACAGCAATATACAATTTTGCCCCTAACTTTTGATAAAATATCATTTGTTGTGCGAGCAACATATGGCCAAAATGAAAATCTCCAGAAGGCATTAAACCAGTCATCATAACAAATTCCTTTCTATTCTTAATGCAATCTAAAATCTTTTCAAAATCCCTATGCGCAAAAACAGCTTTTCTTCTAAAAAGAATATTGTCATTAAACATTTTTGGCAGACTTGGCAGTAGTTTTATGCCAAATTTTCTTACTAATTTCTTATAATCAATTTCTCCAGAGACTTCCCATGGAGTAACTGTTGTTCCTTCTGTCATGCCATAATTTAAGTTAATTTCTCTTTTAAAACTTTTTACTTTTTTAATCACGGCTTCAACTAAAACATCAATTGTATCAATCTTTCTAAAAGAAGTATTTTTTAACATAACTGCAAGCTCTGTACATCCAAGTAAAACAGCATCAAATTCTTTTTTACAAATCTCTTTAACTTTTTCAATCTGCTTGGATTTTTCTAGCCCTTTATTGAAATTAAAAATAGCTTCTGATAGAATTTTTGTTTCTTCGCTAGAGGGTTTAATTATATTAAACTCATCAAAATCATAAAGTCCTTTATTAAGAGTACTTGGAGTGCCAATTATCAAAATATTTTTAAGATTATTCTCAATAAGAAAATCCTTGACTTCTTTCCTTAAATCTAAAATAGGGGTATCAATTTCTTCCTGTAATTTATCATAAAACAAGTGAATTGTATTACAAATTATCAAGATAAAATCTACATCAAATTTTTCCAGTTCTTTAAGACCATCTAGATAAGGTTTTAGATCTCTATCAAAAATTTTTTCATGGATCAGTTCTGGTGCAGGGATACTATTAACAATTATCTGCGGAAAATCCTCATTGCTTCTAACTAAATCTTTTTCTTGTAATTTTCTAATTAATCTCTTATAAAACTCTCCTGTAGCTTCTGGACCAATTCCACCAAGAACACCTATCTTAATTCCAGGGAAACCTCCTATCTCTAGCTAAGAAAAAGTCTTCAATTTTATTGCCAGAGATATTTGTTTCTCATACTATTTTCTCTAATAAAACATATTTAAATGTTTCTAAAATCCCCACAAATATTTATAAATAATATTCTGCTTCAATTCATATGAAAAAAATGAGGCTATTATTAACAGCATTAATGTTAACCCTATTTCTATTCCCTTTAATATCTGCAAAAATAATAATCAACCAGCAGCCAGAAGAAGTTTATAATTTAGGTGATGTAATTTCTATTCCTATAACAATAGTGGCTTCTGTAGATATGGTTGGTAGTTTAAACATTGATTTGATGTGTATGGGGAGGGAAGTTAATTATAAAATTGGGATACCTTCCTTATCCTTTGGTGAAGAATATAGAACAGATATTTATGTTCCTTTAATAAAAAATGAAATTGGCGAGCTTAAGGGAATATGTAAAGTAAAGGCTTATCTTGGAGAAGATTATGTTCTGACAAATGAATTTAGGATTTCTGATTTGATTTTCTTGGAAACTGATTTTCAGGTTCTTGAATTTAATCCTGGAGGAAATCTTTTAATTGAAGGTCAAGCAACCATGGAAAACAGCAAATCAGTAAATGGGTTTATAGAATTATCTCTTGTTGAAGGAAACGCTTCAATATTAAGTCATCTTGAAACAATAAGCAATGGATTTTTTTTAATAAATAGCTCTCTTCCAAAAGACATAAAGGCAGGAGCTCTTCTTTTGAAATTAAACGCATATGAATTAGACACTAGTGGAGAAAAAACAAACAAGGGATTTTTAAATCAAAATATAAAAATAAATCAGGTTCCAACAAATCTTGAAATAATTTTTGATTCAGAAAGGGTAGAGCCAGGAACAAATCTAAAAGTTAAAGCTGTTCTTCATGACCAAACAGGAGAAAAAATACCTTCTATTTCCACGATAATAATAAAGAATGAAAATGATAAAATTATGGAACAAATTGCTGAAATCGCAACAGATGAATTTTTTGAATTTCCAATATTGTATAATGAAGCACCTTCAAAATGGAAAGTAATTTTTACTTCAAACGAATTAACAAGCGAATCATTCTTCACGATAATTGAAAAAGAATCAATAGATATTGAAATAATAAACAGAACATTAACTATTACAAACACAGGGAATGTTCTATATAATAAAATAGCTTTGATTAAAGTTGGTAATGAAACCTTGAATATTAATATTTATCTTGAAGTTGACAAAAGCCAGAAATATATCATTACAGCTCCTGATGGTGAATATGAAGTAGAAGTCATAGCAGGAGATAGTGTGGTTTTAGAAGAGGTCATGCTTACAGGAAAAACAATAGATGTAAAAAAAGCACCAGGGACGATTGGAAGTCTTGTAAAATATCCTGTTGTCTGGATTTTTGTGATTCTAATTCTTGGATTTGTTGTTTTTCTCATATTTAAAAAGGGTTCTAAGAAAACTTTCATAGGATATCCATTTTCTAAAAACAAAAGAGATAAAAAAGATAAGATTAAAAGCCAAAAAGAAGGTGTTAAAGGAAAATTTATGCCATTAGTAAAAGGCTCTCTTGTTAATTCAAAAAATAAGGCAGAACTTTCTCTTTCAATAAAAGGAGATAAACAAAATGTAAGTGTTATTGCCCTTAATATAAAAAATCTCAAAGAGGTCCAGTCAAAAAAAGGAAATACAGAAGCAACTCTACAAAAAATAGTTAACATTGCCGAGGAAAATAAAGCAGCAACATATGAAAGTCACAATACTTTGTTTTTTATTTTGGCTCCGACAAAAACAAGAACCTTTAAAAATGAAAAAATAGCTTTGGAACTTGCACATAAAATAAAAGAAATACTTGCACATCACAACAAAATGTTTAAAGAGAAAATAAATTTTGGAATTTCTCTTAATTATGGAACAATAGTTGCAAAACAAGACCAAGATTCACTTAAATTCATGAGTTTAGGAACATTAATAACTGTTGCAAAAAAGATATCTTCTCTTGCAAACGAAGATATCTTATTAAGTGATAAAATGAATGATATACTTAGATCTCATGTAAAAACAACAAAACAAGAAAAAAGTGGTATGGATGTTTATTCTATAAAAGGAATAAAAAATGTTGAAGAACACAAAAAATTCATAAGAACTTTTTTAGACAGGATTGAAGGTAAAGAGAAGAAATAATTATATTATTTCTTTTTCTCATCACTTTTTTTAAAGATTTTTTGGACGTCTTTTTTGGAAAATTTTTTCTTTTTGAAATCCTTACGTAAGAATTTTAATGCTATTCCTGCTCCCAGAATAATCAAACCAGAAAAGAATACAATCCAGAAAACAGTACCTGCCTTATTAAAAAATATTTGAACAAATGCAAGATAAGTATCGCCTGCAATAGACCCAATAACTTTTTCAAGCCCTAATAAAGGAAGAGAAGAAAGTGTAAGGATAGAACCAACAACTATTAATGTGTTTTTTTTATGCTCTACCAAAAAGAAAATCAAAACAACCAGAACAGCAAAGGCGATAAGGGTAAAATAAAACTTCTCTTCCCAATAATTCTTAGCTTTTTCAGAAACCAAGAAAAGAGGCAACTCTGTCTCACCAAAGCAATCCCAAAATCCACAATCATATTCCTCATAATAAATCTGCTCTACAATATTTTCTATTCCCTGATTAATAAGGGCTTCAGGAGTTTCTGGTATTTCTTCTAAGATATCACAAGGAATCACAAAAGTATATCCTCCTCCTGCAAACACATATGATGTTTCATTTTGGCAATGTTCTCTCATAAATTCACTGGCCTCTTCCATCTCATTAGTTAAATTAAAATCTCCTACAGTAATGCCAAGTTTATCTTCAGTAAGATTTTGTAAGATAGGGCCAATTTCTTCCTGGAGATTTTCATAGCCTAAAGAAAGTGATAAAACAAAAAAAACATTTCCAAGAAGAAGAACGATAAAAAGAAGAACATATACAATAACTAATAAACCACCTCTAATAAAACCCATAATAAATTAAGGAAAAAAGTGTTTATAAATTTTGATAGTTTTATAAAAATCAACAAAAACCTTTATTAACTAATTCGGTTTTTATCTCTTATGATAGAAAAAAAAGAGGATTTGGAAAAAAATCAAAAAGAAAATCAAAGACCTGATTTTATAGCGTGGTTTTCTGAATTAAACAAAGGTTCTGGAAATATTGTTGGTGGAAAAGGGGCAAATCTTGGAGAGATGTACAACCTTAAAATTCCTGTTCCCCCTGGTTTTGTTGTTACAGCGCAGGCTTATGATTATTTAATAAAAAAGGCGAATATTGATGATAAAATAAAAGAGCTTCTTGGTCAAATAAAATATGAGGACACAAATCAGCTAAATGAGATAACAAAACAAATTCGTGATTATATAGAAAAGGCAGAATTTCCAAAAGAGATGGAAGAAGAAATTTTAGAAGCTTATGAGACTCTTGGGGCAGAAGACTCTGGATTAAAAAACAAGCCAGCATATGATATTCTTAAAAAATCTCCTAAAGCAATATTTGTTGCTGTACGAAGTTCTGCTACTGCAGAGGATTTGGCTGATGCAAGTTTTGCAGGTCAACAAGATACATATCTAAATATAAAAGGAAAATCAGAACTAATAATATCAATAAAAAAATGCTTTGCTTCTCTTTTCACTTCAAGAGCAACATATTATAGAAACAAAAAAGGATTTAAACACGAACAGGTAAGTCTTGCAGTTATAGTGCAAAAAATGATAGATGCTAACAAATCAGGAGTAATTTTTTCTAAAGACCCCTCTTCAGGAAAAGAGAATGTAATAATTGAAGCTGTATGGGGTCTTGGTGAAGGGATTGTTTCAGGACAAATCTCTCCTGACAGATATATTGTTTCAAAAGATTCTGGAGAAAAAGTCGTCAAGGAAAAAGAGATAGCAAAAAAGAAAATTGCAATTACACGGGATTCATCTGGAAAAAAGGAAATTGTAAAGCTTAAAGATGAAATTTCTGAAAGACAAGTTCTTAAGGAATATGAAATTATGAAACTGGCAGAAATTGCACTAAAACTTGAAAAACATTATCAAAAGCCACAAGATATTGAGTTTGCAATTGAAAGGGAAAATCTTTATATTGTCCAGACAAGGCCAATTACTACTTTGGGAAAAAGGCACGAGGGTGGTGAAAAAGAATTAAAAGGAGAGTTAATACTAAAAGGACTTGCAGCTTCTCCAGGAATTGGTTCTGGAAAAATAAAAATTGTTGAAACCATAGAAGATTTAGGGAAAGTAAGCCAAGGAGATGTCTTAGTAACAAAAATGACAAATCCAGATATGGTTGTTACCATGCAAAAATCTGCAGCAATTGTTACAGATGAAGGAGGACTCACAGCACATGCAGCAATTGTTTCGAGAGAAATGGGAATTCCTGCAGTTGTTGGAACTCAAGATGCAACTACTAAACTAAAAGAGGGTGAAATAATAACTGTGGATGGATTTAACGGGAGAATCTACAAGGGAAAGGTTGCAGAAAGTGTTCAAAAAGAAGTTCTTCCAGTAACTGCCCAGACAAAAACAAAGATAAAAGTGATTCTAGACCTCCCGAGTTTTGCTTCACGTGCTGCAAAAACAAAATTAAAAGAAGTTGGTTTAGCAAGATTAGAAGGAATAATTGCAGAATCAGGGAAACACCCAAAATATTTTTCAGAAAAAAATTCTTTACAAGAGTATGAAGAAATTCTCTTTAAAGGTATAAGAGAAATTGCTCAGTATTTTGAAGAAATTTGGGTGAGAACTTCTGACATTAGAACAGATGAATTTAAAAATTTAGAAGGTGCGCCAAAAGAAGTAGAAGCTAATCCAATGTTAGGAATGCATGGAATAAGATATGGAATCAAACATCCTGAAATATTTAAGGCAGAATTAAAAGCTATGAAACGGGTTTCAGATGAGGGTAAAAAAATAGGAATACTTTCCCCGCAAGTAATTTCTGTGGAAGAAATAAAAAAATTAAAAGAATTTCTAAAAGAAATTGGATTTGATCAGGCAAAAGTCGGTGTTATGATAGAAACCCCTGCTTCTGTTCAACTTATAAAAGAATTTTGTGAAGAAAAAATAGATTTTATCTCTTTCGGAACAAACGACCTTACCCAATACACTCTTGCTGTTGATAGGGGAAATAGGGAAGTACAAGGTCTTTACAATGAATCAGACCTTTCTATTCTCTACCAAATCCAATATGTTCTGAAAGTCTGCAAAGAACACCATATCGAGACAAGCATTTGTGGACAAGCAGGAAGTCAAAAAGAAATGGTTAAGTTCCTAGTAGAAAAAGGAATTGATAGTATAAGTGTAAATGCTGATGTTGCTACAGATATTGCAAATTATGTTGCAGAACTTGAAGCTAGAACAACAGGGCAAGAAGAAAAGCGAGAATCAGAAGAAGCTTTTGTAAAACCTGACTACACCAAGCCTGAAGAAGAAAAGTTTGAGCCTGAAGAAGCTGGTAAAGAAGTTTCAGAAGAAACTCATGAAGAACCTCAAGAAGAATCTACACCAGAACCTGATGAAGAAGAATTTCCAATAATAAAGGGAGCTGAACCTGTTCAAGAAAAAGAGCTAGAACTTGAAAAAGAAGAGCCAGAGCCTGAAGAAGAACCCCCTCCTGAAACACAGCCCCAACCAGAGCCAGAACCCGAACCAGAGCCAGTTGAAGAAAAAGAAGAACCAGAAACATCTGAAGAAATAACCGAAGATATTGAGAAAAGTGGTGTTCCTGAGGAAATAGCTAAGAAAGAAGAAAAACTTGATGAAGTAGAAGAAGAACAAGATAAACCAGTTGAAGAAAAACAAGAACCTAGTGAAGAAGAAGTTTTAGATGTTTTCTAAATATTTATAAATAAAAAATACTATTATAAAATATGGCTAAGATTTCTAAAAAAAAGAAGACAGCATCCAAAGCAAAAACCACCCTCAAGAGAAAAACCAAGACTAAAACAACAACTTCTCCGTCAAAAAAAAGAGATGAAATAAGGATTGGCAAAGCCCTTACAGATAATTTCATTGCTCTTCAAAAAATCATGGTAAATCTCTCTACAAAATTTGACAATCTCTCAAACCAAATATCAAAACTTCTTGAATTATTTGAAATATCTGCAAAATCTCTTGCAGGAAAAGATTTTGAAAGAGATAAAGAAAATAAAGATATGAAGGCAATTCTTGAAAAACTCGATAACATTTCCCAACAATCAGGATTAATTGGAAAGGGTTTGGCACTTATTCATGAAATAAGTTCTGAGAAAGAACCCCCTGCTATGCCACCAGCACAAAGACCACCAATCCCTATAAGAAAACCAACTCTGCCTCCTAAAAAACCAGCTTTAGGAATGCAAGGTTATCAGAGGTCAATCGCATCCAAGGATTCTGAACCTAGAACCCCAAAATCAATGACTAGAGAAATCTAAATAGAATGCTTTTAAAATCATAGAGGATGCTTAAACAAACTTCAAAAAATTTCAAGGAATTTTTCCTTTTAGAATTTACAAAAGAACTGATAAGAAGCACTGGAACATATAAAGAACTTAGAATAAAAAAAGAAGTCAAAAGGGTTATTCATAGAAAACCTATAAAGCTCGGGCTACCACCAAAAGACTTATTGAAAAAAAATATATTGCATGGGGAGATTAAAGAAAAAATAAAAAGAGATTCTGAAACAATATCCCATTTAAAAAAAGAGGAGACTTTGTCTGAATTTAAAAAATTTTATTCTCTTACAAAACCGCCCTTGAGAGCTCCTTCCCCATACAGAATTCCTGCTCAGCTTAGAATCCCTGAATCAAGACTTCCAGAAACAGTTCAGCATTTTAGACCAATACCAACTCAGAGAACAATAGATTTAGGAAAACTTAATCCCCTTATAAGAGATTCTCTTGTGAAAGTAATAGAATGTAACGGTCCTGAAGAAAAGATTATTGTGGTGGGAAGGATGGGAAGAAAAAGCACAAAAGTGATATTAAGCAAAGAAGAAATAGATAGTATAATAAACAAATTCTCTAAAGCTGCAAAAATTCCTGTTCAGGAGGGTGTTTTTAAAGTTGTTTTTGGAAGATTAATCTTTTCTGCTATTGTTTCTGAAGTTGTTAGTTCAAAATTCCTAATTAGAAAGATGTTTGGTCCTGGTCTTGTCAGATAGAATAATTCCCGACAAATTCTTTAAGTTCTTCTTCTGTTTCTGGTTCTTCAGAAAAACGCTTTGCAATATCCTTAAGAAATTTCATCCTATCTCTATCCATAAACGACTCCAAAATATTTCTGCTTAAATTAGAATCATAATTCTCCTCACGCCAATATTCTCCTAATTCATATCTTATAGTTATAAATCCCTTCTTAGATGTTGCTTCTTTAACTTCTACAGAAGCATTTCTAAATTTTTCATTGAGGATTGCTCTTTCTTGTTCAGTAAGACCAACAATTATTTCTGGCACATAAATTTCTGTTTCTTCCATTTCATAACCGGTTTCATCTGTTGAATCTGTTTCAAAAATTTCCTCTATTAGCTCCTCTGAAATTGTTTCATTTGCATCCACTTTCCCTTCTTCAAGAAGTGTTGATAAAGAAATAATTTCCTGACCAGAATCAATAAAACTAATCTTTAAATTTCCTTGCTCTAAAATTAAATCAAGATTTGATATATCAATAACAATCTCCTTGCTTCTGCTTCCCAAATAATCTTCTCCAAAACCTTTTCCTGTCTCAGAATAATTTGTTGTGACAAGAACTTCATTATCTTTTATTTCCAATCCAACATCATTATCAGATAATTGTTCAGAATCTGTCCTAACACTTCTAGGTTTAATTTCTGCTCTTTCTCCTTCTTGTAGCGTATAGGTGAAAGTTTCACCTGCAAAGACCTGGCCATTAGCTTCTCTTTCAAATTCAACAACAGCTTTTCCAGTCATTCCTAAATTTAAAAAGAAATTGGAAATAGCTGTAGCAAACCCAGAAATAACATTTCCAGTTATAGGTGCATCTTGTGTTTCTTTTGTTATGTTTTCTGTTTCTGGGGTCTCTGTTTCTGCTGGTTCTGTTATATTTTCTGTTTCAATAGTGTCTGCTTCTTCTTTTGTTATGTTTTCTGCCTGTGTCTCGGTTGTTTCTGGCTCACTTGTTTGTTCTGCACTTGGTTCTTCCTCAGAAAGAATGCTTAATGCAAAATATACTGTTGGAAATGTTTCTCTTTCTCCCAAAAGTCCATATCCTTCACCAGAGCCTGAAATAGATGCTCCTTGAATATAAAAACTTCCCTCACTTAATTCTTCTGAAATCAAATCCTTTAGATTATATTCAAAAATATTTTCGTTGTTTTCAAAGACTAATTTTGATGAAGCTGGAATAAGCTCTCCTTCTTGTAAAGACAATCTTAGCTCTCCCTCAAGCGACTTGTCTTGTTGATAATCTGCATCTAAATCAAGGATAGCCTGTCCTGTTATTTCCCTCTCAGAAAAAATTAAAATAAAAATCAAAGCAATCAAAAAAACCACCCCAAAAATTGCTAAAAAGATTTTCTTATAACTTAACTTTCCTGGTCCGCGATATTCAGAAATAACCTTTCCGTCAACTCTTTTGCTATGATATATGTATGGCCCATAAATCTTCCCTCCTTTTTTTATATATTTTTTATAAGCCATTTTAATTTAAGTGTAGGGTAACTACAAAAATAAAATTAGATATTTAAATTTTCGCTATTTTAATATCCGCAGTTCTCAGCTTCCCAAATATTATATCCTTCACCAGTATTTATGTTTGGGACACCGAGCGAATCATCAAGTCTTAAGTAACTTATATCATTATCTGACAGATAAGCCGCAAAAGTTATAAGGAAACAGCCTATTTCTGCCGAACCTCCGCTGAAATTTGCATAATAACCTATGAAATCTGTTACAACATTGCTCTTTGGAAGATTGTTACTATCAAAAAAGATATTATTCCAGACAGAATTTATTATTCCTGTATCCACAGGAGAATCTAAAATACATCCTCCAACCCCATCTCCAGAAAATCCTGCTGAGCATGTACAATCAGGATTACAATTTGCGCCTCCGTCACAGTCATTTACATCAACATCATCCCCATCCCATATTCCATTACAAGTGCCTGGAGCTTCTGATGTACAAGAAGAAACATCAAAAGATAAGCAATCAACATTACATGCTAATGTTCCTTCGTCAAATCCCTGGCTAATACAATCTTCTCCTCCTAATTCTGTTCCATCACAAATTTCATCAACCTCATCTCCATTTGGATTTTGAATTATATTATCCCCGCAATAACCTGTTCCAGGATCTCCAGTTCCACCATTATCTCCATTATCTCCTGGTGGAGCTGAACCTGATATTGTAGCTGTGTCTGTTATAGCCCCTACTGTTTCGGTTCCAGAACTTGATGTATAAATAGGTGCTACAGAAACTTCATAGAAAACACTAATATCACCAACCCCATCAAAATCATCAGAATCAAAACTAAAAAGTCTTTCTTGTGTTTGTATAAGTGGAATTTTCTCATCTACACTAGTGCTATCTGTACCATCAAAGAAAATAAATCTTACACCAATTAAATCACCCTCTCCTGAACTTCTTCTTACAAGAACTTTAACATTAGCGCCATCAATATAAGCAGATTTAATACTCAAATCAAGTGTTAATCTTGATAATTCAATTCCCTCTGCTCCTTCCTGAAGAATGTTTCTTACTACAACCCATACAATTCCCACAGCAACAAGAACCAGGAGAATTATTATTAAAGTTGCGACAATTGCTGAAAGACCTCTTTTATCTTGCATTAATAAAAAAAGGTTTTCTTATTTATAAAATTAAGCACAGCATAGATAAACAACTAAAAAAATCAAGAACATTAATAAAAAATCAAATTATTGCGGCTGTTGTTGAATTTGTCCTTCAGGAATATATGGAACCAATATCAACGTCTCATTTCCAACAGGGATTTGAGCAAACCCGTTCTGTTGTATTTGTGAGATAATTGTTGCTATTGCAAATTCAATACCCTCACTTTGTCTATCAACCGCATATCCTGTAACACCTGGTCGAATCAAAAACATATACACCAAAATAACAGCCATAACCACTATAATCGCAATCAAAAATGTTATAAGAACCTTTTTTTTATCTGCCATGATGGAATTAAATAAATCCTCTTTAAAAACTTTGTGTCAATTTAATTTATAGGATTTATTATATATTTAGCTTGTGGTTGTAATTTCAACCATTGTTATGATATCTCCCCAAGCAATATCTATGCCATTTGCTTTTAGATAAACAGAAATAACATCTCCTGCATTAAATATTACTATGTCTTTTGATTGAACATTATGGTCTTTTTTTATTCCTGGAGATTCTGTGCTAAAAATGTTTCCAAACCCAATTGGTTCCCCGTTTCTATAAACTATTATTTCTATGTCCCCTGGATTGCTCCCAGAAACCTCGATGTTTGTTGAAACAGCTGTAATGCTTCCATCTCTTACCATAACATATCCTTTTTCTAAACTTGTTTCAACTTCTGTAGCTGTCTGTAGGAATCCTGATTCACTCATCGTTCCAGCAAATCCAAAGTTTAGGAATTGTCTTTTATCATGGGCAACAATCAAATCTCCCTGCTCTTTAAGCTCTTCTACAGAGTAAGTTATAACATAAATCTGGTCCTCTTTTTCTTCTTCTTTATAAGAAATTTCATAGATTGCAAGATTGTGGTCTCCTACATTCTCAATATGAACTGACTTTGGAAGGGAATCAAAATCAACTTCCTTTACAAAAGAAATTGCAGATGGAAGAACTCCTCTTTTCTGAACAAAATCTGAAACATATTCATAAACCTGTGTGGAAATATCCCCAACAGAAACACTTTCAACCACGTCTTGGATTTCTTCTTGCCCAAGATCTGTTTCATTCGTATCTAGCTGGGCAGACACAAGCAATCCTACAACAATAAGTAAAAACATTACAACACCTAAACCAAAAAATATTTTTCTCATTATTTATTAGACCCTTTTATTATATTAGATTACTAAAAGGTTATTATATTTAAATATTTCCAATCTCCAAGTAAATTTAAAAATAAAAAAAACACTAAATTAATATGCAAGACAGAGTTACAAAAGAAAAAATACAAAGATACAGAACCATAACATCTAAGGCAGTAGAAATCGCAAAAAGTTCCATAGTTAAAGGAAAAGAAAAAGAAGCTAAGGAAATAATCGAGATGGTTTCTAATTATCTTTCAGATTCAGAATATTTTGAAAAAAATAAAGATTTTGTAAATGCGTTTGCTGCACTAAGCTATGCTCACGGTTGGTTGGATGCAGGAGTTAGATTAGATATATTTGATATCAAAAATAATAAATTTTTTACAGTGAAGTAAGATATAAAAATAAGGATTGCTTTCAATAAACATGAAAAAAGAGGTTGTTGTGTTGAGTCTTGGAGGGAGTTTAATAATTCCTAATAATGTTGATATAACATTTTTAAGAAAATTCAAAAAAGTGATTTTGAGAAATATAAAAAAATATAAGTTCATAGTTGTGTGTGGGGGAGGAAGTATTGCAAGAAAATATATTTCTGCTTTAAGAGGAGAAGGATTAAATAAAAAGCTTCAGAGCTTTTCAGGAATTTCTGCAACAAGAATGAATGCGAGATTTATG
>CAZZCD010000002.1:36693-37627 GCA_964652735.1 Candidatus Woesearchaeota archaeon
CCTCATACAATTGAAACCTTAGAAAAATACTTAAAAAAACATAGCATGGTTTTTTGCGGAGCTCTTGAGTATAAATCAAAACAAACCTCTGATTCAACCTCTGCAAACCTTGCAAGAATTTTTAAGTCTGTATTTATCAATCTTACTGATGTTCCTGGTTTGTATAATAAAAATCCTAAAGAATATAAGAATGCAAAATTTATTTCTGGAATAAGCTGGAAAAATTTCCATAAAATGGCAAGCAAAAGCAAATATACACCAGGACAACATTTTGTTCTTGACCAAACAGCTTCAGAAATTATCATGAAAAATAAAATTAAAACATATATTCTAGGAAAAAATCTGAAACAGCTTGAAAATGTTCTAAAAGGTAAAAAGTTTAAGGGAACCTTGATTAAAGGATGAATTCTCTTTAAAGTTTATAAATACCAGTGTTCTCTTTAAAAAATGGAACAGATTATAATTCGCGAGAAGGATTTTCAGAAAGCTAGAAAAAAAATAAGAGAAAACTCAAAAAAAGTAGTGATTTTTTCCAGTGATGATGATGAACTAAATAAAAAAATCCTTGAAAAAGAGAAGATACAGATATTACTTTTAAACCTATCTTCAAGAAAAGACAGGATGAAACAGAGAGATTCTGGTTTTAATCATGTGCTTGCAAAGCTTGCAAAAAAGAAAAACATTTCATTAGGAATAAATCTTGATGAAATTATTAATTCGAAACCTAAAGAAAAATCAGAAATACTGGCAAGAGCTAGACAGAATATCAAACTATGCAATAAAAATAAATTAAAAATAAAATTTATCTCCAATAAAAAAAGAAATGAATATAATTTAAAATCTCTTGGCCTTGTACTTGGAATGCCAACATGGATGACAAAGGATTTGTAAAAAATGAGTAAAAAGATAAAAAAAATTTTAGCCTCTCTAAGCC
>CAZZCD010000003.1:0-36648 GCA_964652735.1 Candidatus Woesearchaeota archaeon
TTTGTAAGAATGGTTGATGATAATTTGTTTCTCGCATACATGTGAATCAAAATAAAGATATATAAGATTTAATATAATCGAATATACCTAATCAAACAATCCTGAACTCTTTTCCAAAGAAATTCCTGACTATTTTCTGCATTTCCAAAAGTCTTCTTTTATTTCTTCCTATAAGTGCTGCCTTGTTGCTTCCCCCTGCAACCATCACCTCATTATCTTTTATTTCAATATTTTTGAAAGTAACAGGACTGACAACAGCTTTTATAAAAATTTCCACATCACTAATTCCTTTAGGAGATTCAACAATTTTTATTTTTTTACCGAGAATTCCACTCATTTTTTTTATGTTTTTCCCCCTTTCCCCTATAGCTTTTGATACCAGGGTTTTTGGAACACAGAAAACTATTGCTTCGTTATATCTAAAACAAAATCTTGTTCTTACATGCATTATTTTTTCAAATAAATTCAGATATCTGAGGTCTTGCATATTAATTGTATTAACCATCTTAAGATAAATTTCTTAGATAGATGTGTTTTATAAATTTATTGTGTTTATTAGGTTTTTAAAGAAATTAGTGGTGCGATAAGTTTATAAATTTTAAAAGCATTATTTTAATAGATAAAAAATGGGCCAATTTTTACCAAACACAAAAAATATTTTTGAAGAAATAAAGAAGAATAAAGAGAGATTGGAAAAGAGAGTAGAACAAGAAAATCCACAAATAACTCAAGAACAATCAGAAGTTATAGAATATCATATAAAACCTGCAAAATACAAGATATTACCCAAAAGAAGCTAAAAAAATAAGCCCATAATCTCGCTGTTTTATTGTTATTACTTATTAACCTCTTCAACGAGCTTTTTTTCTGCAGTTTTTTTCTCAGATTCTTTTTTTATCAATGGCCCAACTACCTTTACGAGAAGCCCTGGAAGTCCTGTTCCGATAGGTACTGGTTGATTTAATATGATATTTTCAATAACACTTGCAAGGTAATCTTTATTTCCTTTTATAGTTGCATTTACAAACTGCTTTACAGGAGTTTCAAAGGTAGCTCTTGCAAGTATCGAAGATTTCTGCGCAATAATCCCTATTCTTGTCACTCCCTTAACCTCTCCTGTATTAGTCATAGCATCTGCAATAAACTTTAAGTGTCTTTTATCAATATTTAATCCCTGGGTGTTTAAAACCTCTTGAATTTCATCAATGATAAATTGTCTCGCAGCTTCAATTCCAAACACACTTGCAACTTCATGAAGGTCATTTGAAATCAGCTTTTCAGAAGCAACTTCTTTCAATTCCAGTAATTTTTTCAAACTGGTTCCAAGAGTCATAATAATATAATCTCTGTCTTTTTTCACAATTAAAATTTGTTTTATTCCCTTGATTCCGGAAATTATAGTATTCTTGAGTTTTTCTTTAAGTTTATAAATTTCCTTAAAATCCATTTCAGAAGCATTAATGATTATTGAATCTGTCTTTTCTTTTGCATCAAATTTAAGGTCACGAAGTCTGTCAATAACTTTCTTTAGAGTTATGTGGCTTTGTCTTATTCCTTCTTTATCAATTTTTATTTCTATTTTTTTATTACTAAAATCAAGATTAATTTCAGAAGCAATATCTTTTATTGTGACTTCTTTAATTTTTTCAGCAAAAACACGGGCATCTTTTTCATTGTTATATTCTTTTTTAAGATATATTTCCATTTTTGGAGAAGATGGTTTTTTCCTTGCATCAAAAATTTCTATAAGTCTTGGCAATCCCTGGGTAATCTGCATTTCAGAAACACCTGCGAAGTGGAAAGTTCTTAACACCATTTGTGTAGATGGTTCTCCAAAAGACTGAGCAGTAATTACCCCTATCGCCTCCCCTGGCTCTAATTTTCCATTAATATGAAGTCTTGAAACATCTATGCCGTCATCCCCATATATAAACTGAATAATATTATTATTGCTGTCTCTTATTGTCCCATCATATTCTTCTCTTAAATCCTGAAGAGCATTTGCAAGTCTTCTGTAAAGATATCCTGACTTAGGAGTTCTTAATGCAGTGTCCATAAGGGATGCTCTTCCTGTTATAGCTCCAAAGAAAAATTCATCAGGTCTCAGTCCTTTTATGAAAGGGCTTCTTATGAATCCTTTTGCTTTTGGAGATAAGTCTCCTTCTTTGAAAAATGAAAGTGTTCTGTTGCTATAACCGATATCCACTCTTCTTCCTTCAAGATCCTGCTGTCCAACACAGCAAGCCATCTGTGTTATGTGTGTGATTCCTCCCCCTCCACCAGAGCGAATCATATGTGTAACAGGATTTTCCTCTGGAAATTCTTGTTTGACAATTTTTCCTATTTTTGTTCTTATTTCATTTAATACTTTCAAGATTTTAATCTCTCTTGATTCCTCTTTTGTCTTACCCCGGATTATTTCAAGTGTACCCTGATTATAAGAATTAATTATCTCTGTGGTTTTTTCCTCTGCTTTTTTAATTATTTCTTCTGACATTTCAAAAACTTTTTCTTCTACATCAAAGTCTCCAAGAGAAATAGTGATTCCTTTTTCTGTAAGATAGTTTTTCCCAAGATTAAATGCTTTCTTAATTGTTTCAAAGGCAACTGTTCTTCCAAATTGTTTATCAATTTCTTTAATTAAGACACCATCTTCATCACCAAAAAGATCTTTATCTATGATTCCTTTAAGTATTTCTCCGTCTTGGATTTTTATATTTGAATTTGAAAAATTAATTTTTGGGAGTATTTTTGAAAAGATTTCCGTCCCAAGAACTGTTTTCTTTGAAAACTGGTGATTGATTCCTGCTCTATAAAGAATCTGGTTTGCCTCTTCATTTGAAAATTCTCCAAGCCCAAGGAGATATCCTCCTGTGATGGCATCATTTATACATCCAACCCAATTTGTGTTATTTTTAGGAGAAAAAAGATTTTTTTTAACTTCAAGAAGTACTTTTGCTTCTGCTTTTGCTTCCTCTGTCTGAAGACTGTGAATATTCATTTCATCACCATCAAAGTCAGCGTTATAAGGAGCTGCAACAGCAGGATGCAATCTAAATGTTCTTCCAGGAAGAACCTTTACATAATGAGCCATCAGACTGCCCTTATGAAGACTTGGATGCCTGTTAAATAACACAATATCTCCTTTTTCAAGATGCCTCTCTACTATATATCCTGGAATAAGCTCGCTGATTATTTCCTCTTTAAGCTCTTCTGTTATTTTTTTTCTTTTTCCGTCAGGCCTTATAATATAATTTGCTCCTGGATATTCAGCACCTCTTTTTATAAGTTTTTTTATCTTTTCAATATTTAAATCATTAACAGTTTCTGCAACAGTAACAACCTTGGCAATTTCATAAGGAATTCCAACCTCATTAATTTCTATTGAAGGATCAGGAGAAATAACTGTTCTTCCAGAATAATTCACTCTTTTTCCTGCAAGGTTTTTTCTGATTCTCCCTTCTTTACCCTTGATTCTTTCTGTAATTGTTTTTAATGGCTGTCCACTTCTATGTCTTGCAGGCGGAATTCTTGCTACAGTATTGTCAAAAAAAGTTGTAATATGGAATTGTAACAGATCCCATAAATCTTCAATAATAACCTCTGGAGCTCCTGCATTTAAATTCTCCCACAATCTTTGGTTTGCTCTTATAATGTCAGAAAGTTTATGGGTTAAATCATCCTCACTCCTTTCTCCACTCTCTAAAATAATGCTTGGTCTTACAGTTACAGGAGGAACTAAAAACATAGTTAAAACAGCCCATTCAGGCCTGAAATTTTTCGCGTCCATACCTATTTTTTCAAGTTCTTCATCAAGAATATTCACAAGCATTTCCCTTATTTCTATAGGAAAAATTCTTATTTTTCCTTTGTAAAATGTTGTTGGCTTATCAAGTTTTATTTTTTCCTGAGCAGAATTACAATGAGGACATTTTTTTGAATCTTTTGCTTTCTTAACTCTTTGGCTTGGAGTGTTTTTCTCAAGATTTTTATCAGCGAGCATTAATTTTCCACAGTTTTGGCAGAAAGACCTCAAGCAAAGTTCAATCACAGGAACATACTTCAAATGAATCACAGGTCTTGCAATGTCAATGCTTCCAGGATGTCCAAGACATTCTTTTAGCCTTCCCCCACATGTTCTGCATCTTACTCCAGGATCAATTGCTCCAAGTCTTAAATCCATCAAGCCCCCATCAACAGGATAACCATCGATATCATAAAGTTCTGGAGTTACAATCTTTGCAACAGACATCTTTTTTATCTTCTCAGGGCTAAGCAAAGAAAATATCATTTCACTTATCTTTTTTCTTATTGGTTTAGCCATTTTATTTTTTAGGTTTAGGCATATTGAAGAATTTAAATAATTCCCCATTAAATTTTAATCTATCTTTACTAGAACAAATAATAGTCAAAAAGATTTTTTTATCTCCTAAAAACAAATCTGCTCTAATATTTACATTATACCCTTGAATTTCATCATGTTCATCTTTAATTTTTTCAAAATTTATTTTTCTATATTCTAAATTATCTTTTTTATCTTCATATCCTTCTTCAAGGCATAACTTTATTTTCAAAACTTTTGATAAAATCTCTGAAAGTTTTTCTATAACTTTTTGTTTTTTGTCAAAAATGTAATAATTAAAATCTCTCTCGTTTCCAATAGAGTGAAGTATAAATTTTTTCTTACTGGTTTTTCTTTTTATAGTTTTTTTGTTTTTCATTTTACGTGTATTTGTTTTTTAATCCAAATGTTGTGTGAATATGAAGTCCTTGAAGCTCTTCGATAAGAAGCTTGAATGCATATGAAACCTCAACAAGCTCAACATCTTCAGTGCCACATAAAGAACAGGTTTTTTTATTCCTGATGTTATCTTCTATTGCAACAGAGCCGCAGTGAGTACACATGGGGAGAACAACTTTATCAGAGTCATATCTTTCTTTTAAAAGTAAAGAAGCACCGTGTGCAACAAGAGCCTGCTGTTCCATTTCTCCAAGCCTTAAAGCTCCTCCACGAGCTCGTCCTTCAATAGGTTGCCTTGTAAGCAAGGCAACTTTTCCAGAAGCTCTTCCGTGTAGTTTGTTTGCAACCATATATTTAAGTTTTAAATAATATAGACTTCCGATGAATATTTTTGCACTCATCTTTTTTCCAGTAATTCCATTATACATGGTTTCTTTACCATCATATCTAAATCCAAATTCTTTTAGCTGGTCTTCAAGTTCATCTTTACTTACACCGGAAAAAGATGTCCCATCAATAATTTCTCCTTTAAGACAGCCAACTTTTCCTGCAAGCAATCCAAGAAGATAACCAACAGTCTTTCTACTTGGAATTCCATGCGGATTAAACATAATATCAGGCCTTATTCCTTTAGAAGTGAAAGGAATATCTTCTTCATCTGCAACCAATCCAATAACTCCTTTTTGCCCGTTAGCTGTTGCAAATTTATCACCAAGTTCTGGAATTCTTAAATCACGGGTTTTTACCTGAATAATTCTATTACCACCATCATCATCTGTAATAAATACAGATTCAACAGTTCCTTTTTCTTCTTGTTTCATAGATATACTTGATTCTTTCTTAGTTTTTATGGAAATCTCTCTTGCTTCTGACAAGAATTTTGGCGGAGACATTTTTCCAATTAAAACTTCTCCTCCACTAACATTTGCTTCAGGATAAACTATACCATCACTTTCTAAGAATTTATAACTTTCTTCTGTTTTATATCCAGAAGCATCTTTTTCAGGAATTGCTATTTCATCTTTTAAACCTCCAGCATAATTCATTTCAACTACAGAATAAGGTTTAAAGTAAAAACTTCTTCCAACACCTCTGTCAATACTTCCTTTGTTCAAAACAAGGGCGTCTTCCATATTATAACCATCATAAGTCATAATTGCAACAATAAGATTCTGTCCTGCAGGATATATATTTAAAGTATCATAAATAAAACTTCTTACAATTGGCTTTTGCGGATATTGAAGAATAGAAACATCTGTATCAAGTCTTATAAGATAATTTGCAGAATATAATCCAAGAGCTTGTTTTTGTGTTTTACTTCCTCTATTTAATCTTGAAGCTTCATCATGATTTCCATAAGGAACAAGCGACGTAACAACACCAAAAAGATCTATTGAATCTATTTCAAGGTGTGTATGTTCTGAAGTTAATTCATCTTCATGAAGAGCAACTAAAGCACTTTCTTCCTCAGATGCGTCTAAATATTCTATTACCCCTTCTTTAATTAAATCCTCCCACTTTATCTCCCCCTGCTCTATTTTTAAAAGATGCTCGTTTTTCAACCTTGGAATGCCATTTTCAACAATTATTAAGGGTCTTAAAACCCTCCCTGGTTCTGTTGAAATAGGAATATGTTTGAAATGAGGATTATACCTAATATTCATTTGTATTGGAAGTTCTGCATTCCGCCTTTTTTCTCTTATTTTTTTTACAAATTCTTCTGGGGATTTTACAGTTCCAATAAATACCCCATTAAAGAAAACCTCTGTTCCTTCAACCCCTTCTTTATCAAGTCCTCCAGACTCCATCTCTTTAAAAAATACATCTTCATCAAGGTCTGTTCTTGTTGATACCTTAGCTAAAATTGCAAGATTTTTTCTTAATCCAATTTCTGTTCCCTCAGGAGTTTCAATAGGGCAGAACCTGCCGTAATGTGTTGGGTCAAGAGTTCTTGCCATAAAGTTTTCCTGCTCACTAGGAAGCATACTTGAAACTTTTTGTAGCTGAGATATAATTGAAAGATAATTGGTTTTATCCATGTTTTGTGTAATCCCAGACCTCTCACCTGTCCAGCTTCCAGTTGCAATTGCAGACTCAACCCTATGAGAAAATAAAGTGGATTTTGCAATTATTCTTATAGAAAAAAACTTTTTCTTTTTTGTTGCTTTTTGTAGAGAATACTGAATATCTCTGATAAGAATACCAAGATTAACCCTAAATAATGTAGCAAGAAGATCTCCTGAAAGTCTTACTCTTTTGTTTGCATAATGGTCCTTGTCTGTTCTTATATTAGGATTTTCTTTTGCAATTAAAAATTGTTTTATAAGTTTACATAGGGTAACAGCTTTTTTTATTCTATCTTCTTTTTTCTGGCCGATGTGGGGAAAAAGATAAGAATCAATTCTTTGTTTTACCCTGTCAAGGATTTCTTTTTTTGTTCCTTGAAGATTTATTTTTTCAGAAATATACATCATTGCATCTTCTCTTGTAGCAATATTTACAAATTCATAGAGGTTTACAATTACAGAATCTGTTTCTTTTCCTATATATTTTTGTATATCAGATTCTTTAATCATTCCAAGAGCTTTAAGAACAATGATTACAGGAATATCTTTGAACTTGCTAAATGAAATATTAAAAATTCCATCTTTACCCTCTGAGATTAATATGGGAATTCTATAAGTTCCTCTTAATGAGAACAATTTCAAAGTCAAATTTCCTTTTGCATCTGTTTCTATAAAAGGCTGATTTTCTGCAAGATCTTCTGCCATAACCATAACTCTTTCATTTCCTTTAATTAGAAAATATCCTCCGGGATCAATAGGGTCGTGATCGCTTTTTATCAATTCCTCCTTCGACATGCCATAAGTATTACATACATTGCTTTTTACCATGATAGGCATCTTTCCTATTTCAACAACTTCTGAATCAATTTGATCCTCTTTTTTTACAGTAATTTCTAAAGTAATAGGAGCAGCATAAGTCAGATTTCTCATTTTTGCTTCTGAAGGAGTGATTAATGAAGAACTTCCGTCAGCTTCTATAACTCTTGGTTTCCCCATATCTATTTTTCCAAGAGTAATTTCAAAGTCTTCAGTGCTTATTGTTTCTGAAATTTCATCGACAATTTCCTGCATTCGCTTTTCAATAAAATTATTAAAAGAAGTGATATTAGATTCAACTAAGGAATGTTCCTCCAGATATTTTTTTACAATTAAATGTTTATCTTTTTTCATTTTTATACCACAACCCTGTAATAGAGATTGATTTTTCCTCCCTCCTTCCTTTCAATCTTAATCACATCTCCAATAACACATCCTTCAGGCAGGGCAGGATCATTAGATAGAATCTTTGGCAATTGTGCCTTAGAAATATTAAATTTTTTCAACAACTCTTGAGTCTCTTTTTCTTTAAGCTTTATGTGTTTTGGCTGTAGAATGTGCATCTTTAGGAGGGGGAAGTTGCATAGTTATGAGTAACTTTAATAACTTTCCAATAATAAAAGATTGTCGATTTTTGTTTAAAAATCTTTTGGTAGGGCTGGCTTTGTTTAAAAAGTAGGAAAAATGGAGGACTTTTTAAACAGATAGAAAATTAATTAAATAGCAAAAAATTTATTTTAAGACTTGGTTAGGTAGGGTTGGGTAATGTGGGGTGTGGTAATGTAAGGTAAGGCATGGCTCATGTGTTTTTTAAACAGAATTATTTTACGATGCCCAAAGTTAACATTTGTGCCCTTATGACTAAATCAACTTTAAAGGATAATTCTGGAAAATCCTCTTTTATTTTATTCCATATCCACATTTCTTCCTTAAAATAAGGCATAGGATTCCCTTTATCTTTCTCTTCTAATGATTCTTTTTGGTCTATTCCGAAGATTCTATGATAAGCTTCATGTATTATCAAGACTTCAATTGATTCTAAAGGATTTTCTCGCCCAATCCATATTTCTTCTGGTTGAAGTGAAGCACCAGAACCATCTCCAATAATAACGGGGAGATTAAAATTATACTTTTCTTTAAGTCTTTTTTTAGCAGATTCTATTTCTTTTTCCATCATACCTTAATAGGTTCTTCCAATTTAAATTTTGCCTTAATACCCAATTCACACAACCATTCACCCGTGCGAAGAAAGTGGTTTAGTTAACATAATAATTTAAGGATTGTCGAGACTGAGTGTATTGATTTTTCCATAAACTTTATAAGTTAATAATTCAAAGCAAAATCATGAAGTCAATGATAACTAAAGGATGGGATATTCCTAGAGGGGAATCTGGAATTATAGTCCATAAGAAGGTTGTGCCTGGAGCTAATGTAGAGGAAACTATCCAGAGATGCCTAGTTTTATATGAAGATAAATTGCGTGCAGATTTGAATTCAGACGATAGTGAAAATAGAGAATCGGCAATAAAAGCACTTGAAATTGAAGGACTATTGGCAAGACATTCTGATGTTTTTCTACCAAACAGATTCAAAGGAAAGGGTTATAGCAGATTAAGTGCTGTGTATGCTTTTCCATTCGAATTTCCAGAAAATTGGTGTTATCCAAATCTCGTTCCTGCAAATAGAAGTTTTGCTAAAGGTGAAACTGTTATGAGGATGAGGGTTGATGGGTCTAGTGCATTAGTACTTCCTATGTATAAAGTAGATTTCTATTATTGGGGGAATAATTCTCCTAACGGCCAAAGAGATACGGGAAGGATTAGAAAGTATTGGGAATCGGCAGTTTCTCTTGATGAATTTAACCGAGATTTTGCAAATCCCAGTAAAGGAGAGTATATATGGTATTCTAAAGATGGCCGTGTTGAAAAGCCAGAAGTAATAATTCCTGAATGGGCTTTGAGAAAAATCTCTTTCGTAAATGCTCACTAAAAAAGAAGGAGGGAGCTTATTTATTATTTTCCATAATTCAAAGAAACCGGTTTAGAAGCATCTAAATCAGGCTTTTTTCTTAAAAAATCTATGATAAATCCTGCAAATCCTAAAACAACCCCTATTGCAAGTCCCAAAAGTAAGCCTTTGATTATTACAGCAAAAGATTCTTTAAAATAACTAATAAATAAATTTACAGGATCTTTGAGAATTTCTGAGAAATTATACTTAATAGAAAAATCCAGGGTTGAAAGGAATAATAAGCCAACAAAAAATCCAAACAGCGTTAAGAGTGATGTGAATGGAAATTTTTTAATTATGTTCACCATTTAAATGGCCCCGGAGGGATTTGAACCCCCGACACCTGGATTAAAAGTCCAGTGCTCTACCAGACTGAGCTACGGAGCCGTAAAAAATTAAGTGGATTTGTGTTTAAAAAATCTTTCTTTAAGCCCAATAATCTTTATATACCAATTCTTCAAATAATTTCTATGATGTTTGTAGGAGGAATATATCATGGGAAAAATAACAGAAGATATCTTTCTATTTATAATTTCCAACAGGATATCTATATTAAACCTCCTGATTCTTTTGGAGATATCCAGCATATAAGTCATTTTTCATATAAACGTGGAGGTAAAAAGGGGGGAGGAGATGTTTTTCTCATCAATGAAATTCCAGATAAACCTGAAGTTAGCATAAACAAAGAAATAAAGCTTATAGAAAATAGAGTACAGATAGGTGAAAAGGAATACAATCAATCTGGATTATTAGAAATAGTTCCTAAGAGATATGACATTCAACACCAAATACTTGCTCTTCCTAGAGAAATAAGAGAAGAAGTAATAGCAATGTCTAATGCAGATATTGCTTACTTTTGTGGAGATGAAATAGCAAAAAAACACCGGGGCTCAAAGATAGAAATTCTTGAAACAATTATCCCTAAAACAGAAGCCAAGTATATCAAACCTGAAAAAATGCTGACTGGAGGAAAGCAAGAATTTGTGCCTTCTTGCAAATTGCAGGCAAATATAGATTTTGGGCAAGGGTGTATTTCTGGTTGGATTCCGATTAAAGATGCGTCATTTGATGGAAAATTTTTTACAGGCTATCTTTCTTCTCCAAATAGTGAATGTACTTATTGCTATGCAAGAGACAAACATAGATGTTTTTCAAAAACAATTTATGAATTTGATAAACAAAGACTTATTGAAGAATTAAAAGGTGAATGCAGGTTAGATTTTGGTGATTGGGAAACTAAACTTGGAAGACCTGTAGATATTCTTCGTTTTGGAAAAAGAACAGAAACAGGTGCTCCTTTTACAAGAAGACAATTAATAGGAACATTAGAAGCAATGATTGAAACAAGAACAAGAGGAATAATCCCAACAAAATATCTAGAGTATAACAAAGAAACTGAAAAACTATTAAAAAAAACAAACTCTGTTGTTTTATACAGTGTAGGAGATTTTGATGAATTTGAAAAAGGAGCTTGTACGCATGGATGCAACAATGGCTTCCGACTTGAACAAGCAGTTAAATACCATGAAGCTGGTGTAAATTCTTTACTTTACCTGCATATTATTGGACATAAACCTCCTGGCAAAAGAGAAAATGAGATTCTTAAAATTGCTAAAAAACACAATATGAATATACAACTTCTTCCTATGAGATTTCCTAATAGAGATTTAACCAAAAGAATGACAGGGCAGACATGGAATCATCTTAAAGGAGGTTCAAAAAGAGCATGGAATCAATTCATACTTCCAGCACATGGTGATTTTGGAAGTTATGTTTTTAGAGAAAACATGCTTTGTCTTGAAAAGGTTCATTCATCTTGGCTAGAGATGATGGGTAATAATAATGGAAAAATACGTATGTGCCATCATACATTAGAAAATACTTATTGTGGAGGATGTTTCCAAGCTAAAGGAGAAATTTCAGACCCCCCATCACAAAATATGAAAAAAATTTATACAAGATCCAAAAGACCTAGGAACAGAAAAAAATCATAAAAAATTCTTCAACTTTTCTTCAAATTCTTCTATAGGTCTAGAACCTACAAATTGCTCAATAACTTTCCCCTTTTTCAAAAGAACAAAATTAGGAATAGAACTAACATTGAATTTTTGTGCAAGCTCTTGATTATCCTCGATATTAACTTTCCCGAATTTTATTTTTCCTTTGAATTTTCTGCTCAGTTCTTCTATCACAGGAGTCATCATCAAGCAAGGCATACACCAGTCTGCATAAAAATCCACAAGCACGAGCTCCTCTTTTGTAAAATTATCAAATTCCTTACCACTTAATTCAGTAACATTTTCTGCCATTTCAGTAAAGAATTAATGATATTTATAAAAGTTTTCTTAATTGCATTATAACATAAGCGAGAGTTATCCTCCAAGCAAGGTTAATATTCTATCTTATTTCGCTTTGCCGAAGATATTTAATTGCTTCCCTCTGTGCTTTTTCCATCAGGTCTTTAGAAGTTTCAGGAAATTCTTCAAGTCGAGGATTGATTAATTCTCCTTGTCTTGGAACAAAGGGTTGTAGATAATATCTATGGGTGCTGTCTCCTGTAACTTCAACAATCCATTTTGCAATGGCTTCAACTTCTTCAGGAGTCATAAAATCAATCTCTTCTCTTATAATAGGAGCAATAGTTGTCCTGAACTCATAAGCTGGAAATTCTTTAACTATTTGAAAACTTTCTTCAATATTTTTAAGATTTATTCCAGAAATTCCTGTTACTGCTTTATATAATTCCTTAGGTGCTTTAACATCCATTGCAACATAATCAATTAAATTTTCTTCACGCAGTTTCTTTAATACTTCTGGATTGCTACCGTTTGTATCAAGTTTGACTGCTAATCCTCTCTCTTTTAATTTTCTTACAAAATCCACTAATCTAGGTTCAAGAGTCGGCTCTCCTCCACAAAGAACCACCCCTTCAATCCACTTCTTTCTTGAGTCTAGATAATCAAAAAACTCTTTTTCATCTCTCTCCTCCCTACTTGTTAAAAGGGGCTTTGCATGGCAGGCAGGACATCTATAATTACAATCTGGGAAAAAAACCACTGCAGAAATCTTTCCAGGATAATCTATAAATGATTCTTTTAAAAATTCCCCGATTTTCATTTCAGTTGAATTGGTGATTTAATATTTTTTCTCCTTGAGCAATCACCTCAATTTTAGACTTACTTCTTCTTATCAAGACAGGAAGAACAATTCGTTGATCATCTCTTTCTATATCTTCTTTTACATCTCTTAAAATAGCAGAAAAAGACTTTCTTCCAGCACTTGCTTCTAATCTAGATTCAGAACAAACTATCTTTGCTTCTCTTAGATAAGCTTTTACTTTTTCACATATTCCACAATTTGGCAGAGTGTATAATTCATAGTTCATGTTTGAAATCTTTCCCTATGGGCAAATTCTTCTTTTTTTCCTTTGTTCCAAGTGTTAATCGGTCGCAGATAACCAACAATTCTATCATAAATTTCTGTTTCTTCTCCACAATCTAGACAAGCTTCAACTTTCCCTGAAAGATAACCATGATTAGGGCAAACACTAAAAACAGGAGTAATACTAAAATAAGGGAGCTTGGTTTCTGTAGCAATCTTTCTAACAAGATTTTTTGCAGTTTTTCCATCAATCCTTTCTCCTAAATATGTGTGGAATATTGTTCCTCCTGTATAAAGAGTTTGAAGAGATTCTTGATGTTCTAATGCAGAGAATAAATCTTTTTTAGAATCAACAGGCAATTGGGTTGAATTTGTTAAAAACGGTTCATCACTTCCAGAAGTATGAATATGTGGATAAAGTTGTTTATCTAATTTTGCAAATCTATAAGAAGTTGATTCTGCAGGAGTTGCTTCTAAATTATAAAGATTACTTGTTTCTTTTTGATACTTTAATGCCCTATTTCTCATAAAATTAAGAACCTTTTCTGCAAAAGCTTTTCCTTCAAGGGTAGAAATATCTTTTTTTAAGAAATTTACACATGCTTCATTCATTCCACAAAGCCCAATTGTGGAAAAATGATTTTCAAAATGTCCTAAATAAGATTTTGTATAAGGCACAAGACCTTCTTCAAGAGTTTTTTTAATCACTGCTCTTTTAATTTCTAATGATTCAGAAGCCACATCCATCCATTCCCCAAGTTTCTCTAAAAATTCCTTTTCATTGTTAGCTTCATACCCAATCCTATTCATGTTTATTGTAACAACACCAATACTTCCTGTAGAATCCCCAGGTCCCCACATATTTCCAGGCCTATTCATTAATTCTGTTTGATCTAAATTAAGTCTACAACACATTGCCCTAATTGATTTAGGATCTAATCCAGATCCAATATAATTTTGAAAATAAGGAATTCCATACTTTCCTGTAACTTCAAATAATAAATCTGAAACTTCAGAATCCCAAGCAAAATCTTTAGTTAAATTATATGTTGGAATTGGAAATGTGAAAATTCTTCCGTCTTTATCTCCGTGCATCATGGTCTTTAAAAAACCCAAATTAATCATATCCATTTCTTTTTGATATTCTCCATATGTTGAATCTAATTCTTCTTCACCAATAATTGCTTTTTTATCTTTCAAATCTTTTGGAACAGTTAAATCAAAAGTTAAATTTGAAAAAGGAGCTTGCCAACCCCAACGAGAAGCGACATTTAAGCTATAAATAAGATTTTGCATACGTTGATCAACTTTTTTTTGATTAAGATTATCTTTTCTTACAAAAGGAGCTAAAAACGTATCTACAGAAGAAAATGCCTGGGCTCCTGCAAATTCTCCTTGCATACTTCCAATATAATTAACCATGTGAGGTATAATTGTATCTAGGTGCTTAGCAGGAGAGCTCTGAACCCGCTCACGAACCTTTCCAAAACCTTTTTTTATTAATTGTTCTAAAGAATGACCACAACAATAAGCAACAATAGGAAAATCCAAATCATGAATATGGATAGAACCATCTTCATGCAAATTTTTTATTTCTTTATTATACATATCGTTTAATGCGTATAAATTAAGAATTTTTCCTGCAAGATTAGCATTTAAACCTTGGAAAGTTACTCCTCCTTGGTTTGCATTTTCAGAAGAACTTGGATCTTCTTTCTCAACAAATCTTTTAACAAGATTGTTAGAAAACTTAAGTATAGCTTGTTCAGAGCGGCCCATATCTCTGAATTTTTTATGGGCTTTTCGATAAACACTATATTTTTTTTGAGTTGAATTATAGCCAAGACCCCTCATAGTGTCTTCTACAATATTTTGTATTTGTTCAACAGTTGGATGTGAAACATCACCAAACATTATTTTTAAGGTATTAACAACCATATTAGAGACTCCTTGAGATGCAGAAATAGGATCTCCTTCAAACAATTCATCTGCTACAAAAGCTTTTTTAGCAGCCACCGTGATTTTTTCAGGAGTAAAATCTGCTATAGTTCCATCTCTTTTTGTAATTTGTTTAATCATTTTAATTCTTTCATTTATAACTCTCTTAATTCTTTTTTAAAATCTTTAATGTCTTGAAAATCTCTGTAAACAGAAGCAAATCTTATGTATGCAACATTATCCAGTTTTTTTATTTTTTTCATGATTAACTCTCCAATAGTATAACTCTTTAGCTCTTTCTTCCCTTTTTTCCTCAGTTGTTCTTCTATTTCATTTATCATCTTTTCAATCTTTTCCTTAGAGATAGGTCTTTTTTCAAAAGCTTTTTCAATTCCTGTTTCAAGTTTTTCCCTTGAAAACTTTTCACGTCTACCATCTTTTTTTATTACAAAAAACTCACTCCGACTTATTTTTTCATAAGTGGTGAATCTCTTCTTACATTTTAGACATTCTCTTCGCCTCCTTATTCCCTCAGGAGATGGTCTTTTATCAGTTACTTTAGATGCACCAGTACAATACGGACATTCCATTTTATACCATATATAGTATGTAAAACCTGTAGTATCCCAACAGATTGTAGAACCCAAAATAAAGACTTATTAAGTATTTAAAGATTTATGTCTACTAAAATATAATAACAGAACACACAATCCAAAACAACTTTTATAAACTATTTTTTCTTACATATTAAATATAAAAAGAGGTCGAAATGGCTTTAGAAAATCTTATCACAACAAACATTTGGCTAATTTATTTATTGGTGGCATGGGAAACTGCTTGGACAGGAATAGCTATGTGGAAGTCTGCTAGGAGAAAACATCTGATCTGGTTCATAGTCTTCTTTTTGGTAAGTTTATTAGCAATTCCAGAAATTCTTTACATCTTTGTATTCTCAAAGATGAAGAAAAAGAAACCTGCAAGGAAAAAGAAATAATTCTGAAATGGGCGCGGAGTTCTTGTGCAAAAAAGAATCATCCCAAAAATTAGAGAATAATAATATTTAAGTAGTAAGAGAGGAACAAGGAAATATGTCAAACTGTTTATTATGTGAGATAGATCCTGCAACAAATAATACATTCATTAGAGGATATGACTATTGGAATCTCTTATTAAATTTTAAACAACCCACACTTGGTAGTAGCTTAATAGTCTTGAAGAGACATAAAAGTTTTCTTTCAGAAATTACAGACCAAGAAGCACAAGAGAGTATTAAAATAATTAGAGAATATGAAAGAGCAATAAAAGACTCTTTTAATCCAAAAATGATTAATCATTTAATGTTAGCTAATACTGTTCCCCATGTTCATTATCATTGTGTTCCAAGATATGAAAATACAAGGTCATTCGCAGGACAAGAATGGATAGACTCTAATTATGGTTCTTTTCCTTTTCTAAAAACAGATGAAAAAAACCAAGGTCTTTTAAGTGAGATAATTTTTAAGATTAGAAAGAAGTTGTAAAAAATAAAGTAAATGGGCCTGGAGGGAATTTAACCCCCTTCTCTCCGGCTGGAGCGGAGTATAATAAACAGTATACTACAGACCCTTATTTTTATTATATAGATTTAGTTTTTAAGCTTTATCTATCCAATTTTTTTTATCTCTTCAATTTCATCACCAGAAATAGCAGCGCCTTTATATTTCACAGCATAAAGAAGGGCGTCGAGGACATTTCTATCCTTTAGTTTTATAAGGTTTTTTTTGTAAGCAACATAAACAAGTTCTGCAGACCTTATTATTCCAAACCCCTTAAAGAATTTCAAATTATCCTGCTTAATGCTTATTTGAGTGTGAATCTTTTTTTCTAAAATAGATTTAAGATTCTCTGGTTTTTCAACAAGCATCCTTGTTGTTCTTTCGTCAACAACAATCACGTTTTTTATTTTCTTTTGAGTTAAAATTCTACTTAAAGCTAAACAAGAAGTTTCCCCCATATCTAACAAATGGATAGCTTTTCTAGTTCCTTGGAACGAGGAGTTTGCTATTTTAAGAATTTTATTTCCTTGATTTGTAATTTCAGAATCCTTTATTCCAAGAGAAGAAGGCATTTCCAAAACCCCTTCATCAAGAAGCTGTTTTAATTTTAAAGCTTCAAGCCTAAATCTCTTTATTTTCATCGGAGTATCAATAATCTCTTTTTTTATCTCAGAAGTTACGAGAAACTTTCCTTTGAATATTTCCTTAAGTCTTTTTATTATATCAGTAATTCCATTCATTGAAAAGCTTATCAATGCCCCAGAGTCAAAGATGATTGCCTTGCTCGTTTGTTTTGAATCACTTATTTTTTGTGTTTGTTTAGTCATTTTCATCCAAACATCTCCATCGCGATGTTAATTCTTGATTTCACGTCGACAGTTTTAGCTTCTGGAACATCTGCATATTTTCCTTTACCAGCATATTCTGCTAATTCAAACATTGTGACTCCAAGAAGATTTGCAGTTTTTTCCATAGAAATCCCATGCTCATAAATTCTTGAAGCCTTGTTAATACTTGCAGATCTAAAAACATCTTGTATATAATCTTTAAGTTTTCCAGAAACCGTTCCTATAGAATTCCTTATGAGTTGAATATTTTTACGATAAGCTACATCATCTTTTCTTTTGATTGCATCTATTATTTTATCTATAGAATCAATATAAATTTTGTAAAATTCATTCCAGCCAGAAAGCTGTTTGTAATCTTCTCTTTCAATAATTTTGCTTAAAGAATAAACAACTACTGCAGCAGCAATATTATCTGGGTCATGAGTTAAAGCAGCAGTATTTGTAGTTTGATTACTTAAACTCCGTATCTTAGCAGCATCTCCTTTTAAAACAGCTTCTTTTGTTCCCTGAAAAATCCTTAGAATATTATCCCTCTCTTGCATGTTATATAAAATTAAAAGGGCTTTTTATATTTATTTGGAGAAATCATCTTCTTTAATACAAAAAATCCGCGAAATCATCACCTAAATCCAAATCCTGAAGGGCTTAATTAACAAAAAGTTATACCATATCTTACGCCATGTTCTATTGAGAAATTTTGTAGATAATTATCAATTAAATTTGAATATCGTGTATCTGACATAAACGTAGGTTCCACCCGATTATGGTGAACTCTTATAGCTGCAACTAGCCATTCTCCGGATAAGAATCCTTTCTTTCTGTAAAAACTAATGATAGAATTATCATCTTTTGCTTTAAATCTGAATTTTCCATCATGAAGAAATTCTTTATTTAATTTTTCAACTAAACGAGATGCTTCATCCTTTAATTTTTCTTTTAATTCTCTTTCTTTTTGTTCTAATGATTCTAATTTATTTTCCATACAATTAATCATTAATGTCCTATTTATAAAGATTTTTATAAGCTCTTCTTCTATACAAATCATGAAAAAGGCTGTTCTCGACACAAGTTTTATCTTAACTTGTGTGAAACAAAAGATAGATTTTCTTGACGAAATTAAATTTATGGGCATGGATGTTTTAATTCCAGAAGAAGTCTTGAAGGAGATTAAAAAAATAATAAGCTCTGGAAAAAAACTTCATTTTAGGGAAGATGCTAAACTTGCCTTAAAAATACTTAACAAAAACAAATTCAAAAAAATTAAGCTTGGTACAGCAAATGTGGATAAAGGATTAGTGGATTTTGCAAAGAAAAACAAAGGTGTTATTGTTGCGACTTTAGACAAAGAATTAAAGGAAAAGATAAAAAAACCAAAACTTGTGATAAGGGGAAAAAACAAGCTTAAGGTTATATGATTTTTTATAATAATTTTTATATATATCTGTTTGCATAAAAATTTATGGGTGATTTAGATAAATTACTAGAAAAAGTAACAATAGAATTTCCCACCCCGATAATGGCAGAAGAAATTGATGGAGATTTAATTAATTACTTAAGAAAAGAAATTCCTTGTGAGATTTTATATGGGCTTATCCGTGGAGAAAAGGAGAGTATTTCTTTTAAAGGGAATATTACAAGATCTCTTAATTCATATATTACAATACCAAATTTAAGCTTTGCAATTAATGGTTATCATTTTGGTTCTGAACTTCCGATTTTTTTCTTTAACTCAATTAAGATCAAAATTCTAAAATATGATGGTATTGAGAGAAAAGGACAATTAAAACTTTTCAGTGAAGTAAAGCAAAAAATACAAGAATATTTCTCTCAGAGAACGGGATAATTTATAAGAAGCTTTTTAAATCAATTTTACTATTTTTTAACTAATGTTTTATTTATCAGAAGTTGAGGATTATGTAAGGGTTGAGCCAAAATTATTTGGTTTGCCTACTATGGAAGCTGTTGACCAGCAATTGAAAGAAATTTATACTGATTATTATGATAAAGAACTTGGAAATGTTATTGCTGTCATCAGTGTTTTAGAAGTTGGTGATGGTGTTATAATTCCAGGAGATGGAGCAGCTTATTATAATACAAAATTTAAACTACTTGTTTGGAAACCTGAAATGCACGAGCTGGTTTATGGAATAATCTCTGAAATAACAAATTTTGGGGCATTCATCAACCTTGGTGTTATGAAGGGCATGATTCATATAAGTCAGACAATGGAAGATTATGTAAGCTTTAGCAAGACAAATACTTTGACTGGAAAGTCAACAAAACGGTCGTTAAAGCAAGGAGACTTGTGCTTGGCAAGAATAGTAGCTATAAGCCATAAAGGAGACGAACCTAAGATGGGATTAACAATGAGGCAACCAGGTCTTGGAAAAATTGAGTGGATTAAAGAAGACCAGCTTAAAAAAGAAAGAGAAGCAAAAAAAGTAATAAGAGAAGAAAAATCTGTGAAAAAAACTAAAGAAAAACCAGGAAAGAAAAAATAAAATGGCAAAACAAAAAGCATGTAAAATTTGTAACATAATTTATGAAGGAGATAAATGTCCTAAATGTGATTCTAAAGAATCAACTGAAAGTTTTAAAGGAAGAATTGTTGTTCTTGATTCAAAGAAATCAGAAATAGCAAAAAAACTTAATATAAAGGAAAAAGGAAATTTTGCAATTAAAACACGATAGGAATATTTTTTACAATGCAACTTAAAATAACTGAAGAAAAAGAAAACGCCTTATTTAATAGAAAGGAAGTCAAAGGATTTATTGAAGCAGAAATAGTTCCTAGCCGTGTTGAAACCTCAAAAATTCTAGCTGAAAAATTTAAAGTTCCTTGGGAAAATATAAAGATTAAAAAAATTGTTGGAAAATTCGGTTCAAAAACATTTAGTGTTGAAGCAAATATCTATTCCTCAGAACAAGATAAAGACAGCATAGAATTAAAAAAGAAAAAAGAAAAAGCACCAGAAGAAATAACTGAAGAAAAAGCAACTGAAGAAACCCCTGCTAAGGAAGCACCTGAAGAAGCAACTCCAGCTCCAGAGGAAAAACCACAAGAAGATGTTAAAGAAGAGGAGCCAAAAGAAGATGAATTAAAAGTTGATGAAAAGACTGAACAATAAAAAATGCCAAGGAAAATAATAAAAAAAGGAAAAAAACCACATAAAAACAAGCCAACCAGCAAGAAATATACAAAATATAAGATTGAAGGTGATAAGATTACAAGAGAAAGGTCATGTCCAAGATGTGGACCAGGAATTTTCGTAACAAATTCCCTTGGCAGGGTTTATTGCGGGAGATGCCACTATACTTCTTTTGATAAAAACGAAATTAAGAAGACTAAATGATGTTGTGGTAAATGTTATATAGTAAAGTTTATATACTTTGAAACTTTTAATCTATTATGGAAGCCATAAGTATTTCGAAATTTCCTAAAAATAAGATATATATTTTATTAAACCAAAAATATAGAGGGGCTTTACTTAAAGAATCAATGCAAAAATTAGGTTCTAAGAACTATTTTGAATTATCAAGATGGATTAATAAAAATTTTAAAACAAAATTTAATGGAGGAGATATAAAATACTGGATAGAAGGAAAAAAGTTAGATAAGAGAACTGGAAAAACACACCCAAAATTTATGCCCCTTTGGTTGATGTTAAAATTGGCAGAATTAAATAAAGAAAAAATAGTAGATTTACAAAAATATATTATAGCTTATAGGAGCGGAGGAAAGGGGTTAATAATTACAAACCCCATAATCCCAATAAAAGTCACTCCTGAATTAGAGAGTATAGTGATTCATATGTTTGGAGATGGAGCAGCAGGAGATTTTACTCCTTCATATACCCAAAAAAATAAAAGGTCTTTTAATAATTTTATAAAAAAACTTAAAAATTGTTTTGGAGAGTTTAACAAATCAATTTACTTCACACAAGGAAAACACCAAATAAAATTCCCAAAAGCTATTACAGATGTTATTTCTGAATATTATTCTATCAAATCATATAGATCTTATGATTTAAAAATACCTGGAAAGATCTTAAAAAGAAGTAAACAATATAAATTAGCTTGTATAATCTCATTTATTGTTGATGAAGGATATGTAAGAGATGTTATTATTTTTTATAGTTCAAATCAGTTATTTTTATCCCAAATAAGACATTTGGTTTTAGATTGTGGATATTCTTGCTCTGAAATTACATTTAATAAAACATCTGGAAGCTATATATTCGCTCTTAAAAACAAAGATATTATAGGGTTTTATAATGATGTTGAAAGGCTTTCAAAAAAATTTCCTACTTGTAACCTTTCATTTAAGAGAGAAGATATAGAGTTTATCGTAAGAAGAACGACAAAGAAGAATCCAAGAAAGAATAGATGTATAGATTCAATCATATTAAATCTTTTAAGAAAGAGAGATTTGACTACTAAACAAATATCAAAAGACACAGGATATGCACATTGTACTATACTACATCATTTAGAGAAGCTCTATATTCTACACAAAGTAAAAAGAAAAAGACTCAAAACTGGAGCTTATATTTGGAATTCTGAATTCCAAAAAAAGAAGGAAGAAGAGATTTCAAAATAATTCTTTAATTACTTAACTATTAACTCCAACCCACTTTTAAATAATAAATAAGTTCCTTTAGCTAGCATAGTATTATAAATTCCTAAAATTCCTAAATTTCCAACCGCCTTCATTTTCTCTTTAAGACTTAATTCATCAAAATGAGCATCCTGATTTTTTTGCTTAACAAAGGAATATTTTATTAGTCCCCAAATTGGAATAAAATTCTCTCTCTTTAATTTGAATTGATTATAAACACTTGTTTCTTCCATTTTAATCATAAACCCTAGGAGTAATTCTTGATTTACTATGAAACCCTTATTTAATATCCTATTTTTGATCATCTCTGACTTTTTTAATTACTTCTACATATTCTAAACCTTTTTTTAATGTTTCATAGAGACCAGAAAGATGATTATGACCCTCATCTAAACCATACTTAAATTCTTCAGAAGCATATTCCAAATTAGGGATTGTTACTAGAATTTCAAATTGATTTAACAATCCTAGAACACTATTTTTCTTAGATCTATACCAAGAATCAAAAGCTATGTCATCCATTTCTAATATTTCTTCAATATCAGAACGAATAGCATTTTCTGGAGGACGCCAAGGCTCTCTTCCTTCCTTAGGAGGCCTATTTCCTTTTGTAATCCCATCAATTGCAGGGTATTTCTCAGAAAATTCAGGATATTCTTTTATTTTCATTCAATTTGATTCAACTTAATATTTATAAAGTTAATTATTTTCTATTGATATCTTTCTATTGGTAGATAAGAATTCCACTTGTCCGGGGTTTTAAAGTATTTTCATAAACCCTGGGATAGATGTTTTAGGCAACAAACAGCAACCTAAAACCTCTATCCTGGGGAAAAAGAGGTGATAAGAATTAAAAGGTCTTCTAGTATATAAATCTTTCGTTCTTGTTACTCTTGAAAAATGACAGCCGATAATTATACTAGAGTGGTAATTAAATTCTCTAAATTTACAAATCATTAGGCACTACAAAGAAGATTTAAATATAGTTTTTAGGCACTACTTAAATCTATTTTATCTACATCAGATTTATAAAAACCACCTTCTTTTATATTCAATGGATAAAGAGGGAAATAATAATCCAAAACAAGAGCAGATTCACGACATTTTGTTCAATAGAGAGATTGGATGGCAGGAAATTATTTATGATTTGATTAATACAGAGCAGTTAGATCCATGGGATATAGATATTATAATCCTTACAGGCAGATTTCTTGAACGAATTGATGAACTTGAAGAGGCAGATTTCTTTGTTTCAGGAAAGGTTCTTCTGGCTGCATCGCTTTTACTAAGAATTAAGTCTGAAGTTCTCTTAAATAAACACATAAAAGACATAGACGAGATTTTATTTGGGAAAGAAGAGGAAAAGAAAAATGTTTTTGAGAGAATTGAACTTGATGAGGCAATTCCAGAACTGATTCCTAAAAGTCCTATGCCAAGATTCAAAAAAGTAACTCTTCAAGAGCTTATGGATTCTCTTAATAAGGCAATTTCAACAGAACACAGAAGAATTAAAAAAGAAATAATAAATAAGAACGCTCTCAGAGAGTCCTCTTTCTCCTTACCAAAAAAAGGGTTTAGTATAAAAAATAAAATAAGGAAGATTTATGAAAATCTTATGAAACATTTTAAAGAGAACGAGAAAAAGAAAAAAGTTTCTTTTACAGATTTTATAGGGAATGATAAAGAAGAAAGAATAATCTCCTTCTCCCCTCTCCTCCATCTTGATCATCAGAAAAAAGTCTGGCTTGAGCAGGAAGAACACTTTGATGAATTTTATATCTGGCTTAAAGAGGTTTATTTTAAACACAATCCAGACCCGTTCGCAGATTTGAAAGAAGAAATTGGGGAAAAAATAGAAGAGCTGGATTCGGAAAAAAAGAAGCGGCTTGAAAAAATCAACAAAGATTTTGAAAATCCCTTAGGTAGTTTGTTTGACTGATTATTATTGATGTTGGGAAAATCCTAATTAGGATATAATCTTTCTATCACTTATGAACTTGTACTAACAATTCTTAAAAACTCTTTCTCACTTTGTTCTTCATGAAATTAGGTGTTTTATTTTCAGGAGGGAAAGATTCTTGCATGTCTACCTGGTTTGCAAAGAAGAAAGGAAATGAATTAACATGTTTGATAACCCTTGAATCTGAAAATCCAGATAGTTATATGTTTCATACACCTTCTATTTCTAAAACAAAACTTCAAGCAAAAGTTATGAAATTGCCGTTGATTGTTAAAAAAACAAAAGGAGTTAAAGAAGAAGAACTTAAGGATCTTGAATCTGCAATTAAAGCTGCAATTGATAAATATGAAATTGAAGGTATTGTTACAGGTGCATTGCATTCAGAGTACCAAAAATCAAGAATAGAAGATATATGTAATAAGCTTGGACTAAAATGTCTTAATCCTTTATGGCACAAGAACGAATTCAAATATTTAAATGAATTAATCAAGAACAATTTTGAAGTTATTATCACAGGTATTGCAGCGCATCCTTTAGATGCGTCTTGGCTTGGACGAAGAATTGATAAGAAGTTTGTAAAAGATATGAAGCATCTTAATAAAAAATATCAAATTCATCCTGCAGGAGAAGGGGGAGAATTTGAAACCTTTGTGATAAACTGCCCCTTATTTGAAAGAGGATTAAAAGTAACAGGTGCAAACTTCACAGGGGAAAAACATTCCTGGAAGATGGAGATTGAGGTGGGATGATGAAATCGCTTGGAAAAATATCTTTAGTAACTTTATTACTGTCTGTTTTAGTTTCTCCAATTAAAGACGCCGAAGAAAATTTTATTCAACAAATAGTTATTAATGATGAAGTCCAAAAAACATCAAAAATTAATCATGATATTTCTTCACTTATAAATTATCTCGAAGAAAAAGGTTTTCAAATAAATGATTTACTACAAGACCCAAGATTTGAAATCTATAAGGGGATAAGAAATAAGTTTATATATTCTGCAGAAAAAAAATCCCAAACCCTTGAAGAATATAAAGAAGCATTAGGATATAAATATATAAAAAACAACATATCTGATTTTATTAACAACAATATTAATCAATTAATAATAGCAGAGGAAGCTTACAGGATTTCTAAATATATTACTTCAGCTATAATTGGAATTGAGTCTGATTTTGGTAAAAAGAAAGGAGACTTTAATCCATTTAATGCTTATGTTTCAATGTATGCAGATAATTACAAAAAGGAATTTGCAAGCACACAACTTGAAGAGTTGTTAATTTTCTGTGAAAAGAATGAAATTGATGTTTTAAGTTTAAAATCAAGTTATGCAGGAGCTATTTCATATGCACAATTCCTTCCTTACTCATTAAATAGATGGTTTATAGGAAATGATTTATATGATATGGATAACAATATTCTTTCAGCTGCTAGTTATCTTTCATACTTTAAAAAAATAACAGGAAGCCTTGAAGAAGCTATTTCTGAATATAATCCAAGCGAGCTTTTTGTAAAAACTGTTTTAGATCTTGCAAAAGACGCAGAAAAATTATACCCCTGCCGAGAATTGAACTACTAAGCCATCACAAATTAATCTTCTTCAAAAATAGAGACTAAACAATGACCACAGACATAACCCTCTCCTTTAACATGATGTAATTTTGTATTATATTTTGGTTTAACATTAGAATCTTTTATCAGGAAGATGCCTTCTGTTGTTGGAACTACTGGATTACGTGATTTATTAATTTGATAAGGATTTAACCAAGGAGAAATAACGCTACAAGGTATACAATTAAATGCAAAAGGAGTTGGAAATGTAACTGGATCATGAAAAGAAGATCGATTCGCCTCAAGACATTTTCTTTCCTCTTCTCCAGCTTCTTTAAGATATTCATTCCAATCTTTTTGTGTTATTGTTAAAAATTCTTTTAGTTTTTGGTTATCTGTTAAAATTTTTATTAGTTCTTGCTTCTTCATTAATTAATGATTCAAAATATCTTTTTAAGAATTATTGTGATTAAATATTGAATTTATTCATCTTTTCAATTATTTTATCTCTGTTATCTTCTTTGGATTTTATTCTTTTAAACTCTTTTTGAAATTCCTCAAAGTTATCTAAAACACTTTCTTTTATAACATCAATTTTTATATTTCCATATCTACAACCTATCCAGCCTTTATTTTGTAATTCCTGATAATAATGAGAACCAATATATAACAAGTATGTGTTTTCTTTTATCTCTCTACTTATTTTGCCTGAAGATTTTCTCTCTAATGTTTCTTTATCTATACCAATATTCAAAGAATGTCTTTTTCTTATATCTTGAAAATCAAAAATCTTTCCTTTTAGAGAAATTTTATCTAATTGCCTTGCTTCAGCACCACTTAAGAAAACTTTAATATCTCCATCATTATTAATTATTGAAGCTAACATAAAAAAAGGATTATGGGGTGATTTATATAAATTTATACGTTAAAATACCCTAAATCCCAAAAACACTTTCCCTTCCTGTTTTCATATCTTTAATTTTAAACTTCTTTGCTTTAACTTCTTGACTTCCCACAAAAACAACTTTCTGAAAATTACAAGAGTTTGCATAATTAAGGGCCTTTGAAGGTTTTCCGTAATAAATACTTGCGATCTTTCCTTTTTTTCTAAGTTTTTGTGCTAATTTGATTGCCTCTTTATCTTGTTTCAGTGATATTATAAGAGTTTTTTCATCTTCTGATTTTATTTTTGAAACAAACACCAATCTTTCCAGACCAAAAGAAATTCCTGTTGCCTGAACCTTATCTACCATATAGCTTCCTCCACCTGCAACAGAATCTTTAGAACCAACTTTAATTTCAAAAACACTTGAATTATAATAAGTTAATCCTCTTGACAGCGAAGGAGAAAATACAACATTTACACCATAGTTTTTACAAAATCTTTTAAGTTGCTCAATCTCTTTATATGATTTATATTTTTTAAAGTAAGATTCTGGTTTTTTAATAATACCCATAACCTTTTCAGCTCTGATTTTCTTTAGATTTACTCGAACTTCTTTTTCAGGAAGTTTGCCAAATTTATCAATTTCTCTGATTGTCTGCTCTTTGTTTTTAATTTTTAACTCATTAAATATTTCATTTAACAGCTTTCTGTTATTGATGTAAATCTTTGGCTTAATCCCACATCTTCCTAATATTTCAGAAACCATTGCAAGAATTTCTGCCTCCTCGCGTATTGTTGAGCCTACAACATCTACATCACATTGTGTAAACTGCCTAAATCTATTTGCAGAAACAGGCTCGTCCCGGAACACTTCTCCAATCTGATATCTTTTATAAGGAAGTTTTTTGTTTTTTGCAAGTCTGTTCAATTGAAATGTGAACTCATATCTTAAAGCAAGCTTTCTTTTTCCTTTATCTTTAAGTTTAAAAATATCTGAAATAACTTCATCACCAGCATTTTCTCCTTTAACAAATTCTTCATATTCTATAATAGGAGTTTCAGCAGACTCAAATCCATATCTCTCAAAAGTCTCGACTAGGATTTTCCTAATTTCTGCCTTTTTTCTGGCTTCTTCGCCAGAATAATCTTTAAAGCCTTTTACTGTTTCTTTCATTTTTTCTCATCCAATTTTTTAATTAAAGCATCAACTTTTTCGATTATTGATTTTATAATTCTTTCATTCCCTTTGTTATCAGTTCCTTCAAGCACATCTTTAATTTTCCAAAAACTCACTTTATCTTTGTACCATTTATAATTAAAAATTGTTTTAGGAACATCATCTGCAATTACAATTATTCTATCTTGTTCTTTCAGCATATCCATACTAAGTGTTCTAGGTTTTCCAAGTATATTGATATTAAATCTTTTTGCCATTTTAACTTGATATTTATCTAAAGGAAGAAAACCTTTGATCAATCCTCCACTTGTAGCTTTAATATTTTTATTCTTATTCATTTTTTTGAAATAAGCTTCAGCCACCCTGCTTCTAAATCTATTGTATTTACATATAAACAATATTTTCATTTTTCCTCCTTTGAAAGGGTGGAAGGAGGGAATCGAACCCTCTTCTCACGGACCACAACCATGCGTACTACCAATATACTACATCCACCATTGTAAGGAACCAAGGTTCCTTGACACTCAACCTCCTTTAAGATTGGGTCAGGCCTGATTCCATTATTTAATTCAAATGAAGATTGTTTAAAAAGATTAGCAAAGCTAAAGAAATCGTTTCTAATGATGCCGACAATTTCGGATCGTTTTCATAAAATCATTAAATAAAAAGGGTTTTTAAGATTAACTATCAGAGTTCAAACTACAAGAATATAAAATAAAAAATTAAATTAAAAAGTAAAGGAATTTGTTTGTGAGCAAAGTGCTTCATTTCCTGATGCGTCTGTGAAATAAACAGTAAACTCTAGTTTATTCGCATTTGTAATTCCCCCCACAAATTCTTCGGTTTTTGTGTCAAGTACAGCCAAATCCTCAAATCCATCAAGAACCCCGCTATTAGTTGTTTCATTAAACAAAGCTATTTTAACTCCATCAATTGTTTCTCCACCAGCAAGTCTTAAAGTGACAGAATAATTCCCAGCTTCACCTGTAACCGGGGCAACACTTACAGCCCTTAAGTCAATAGCAATACATTTTGTGCTTACGTCAATCTGCTCTGATCCCTCTTGGATAAGATTCCTTACAACCACCCAGATAATACCCACTGCTACCAAAACTAAAAGAATAATTATCAAAGTAGCTACAATCGCCGACAAACCTCTTTTGTTTTCCATTGTCCTCCTCATTTTAAATAGTATAATTTAATCAAACAAATCTGATTTAAAAATGTTTTGTTCTTGCTTTAACTTTTATTAAAAGCATTTAAAAGTTTAAAAAATTCTTCTTTATCAATAACCTTGTCTGCTTCAGAAAAACCAATTTGTTCTGCGAATTTCCAGAATGCGCTTGGTTTGTATCCTTGTTTTTTTAATGATGCTATTGTTGGTAATTTCATGTCATCCCATCCAGAATATTTACCCTCTTCTATCTCTTTTCTTATTTTTGTTGTTGAAAGTTCAAGATCTTTAAATTTAATTCTTCCTAAGAATGCTGTCCATGGAAATTTCTTTCCAAGAGCCTTGTAAATTCTTTTTTGTTTTTCTGCATTGTCTCTGTGGTCTTTTGCTCTTATAATATGGGTCATTTTCATCTCAATGTCATCAACAGCAACAGCAAAATTCATCAAAGGCCAAACCCTATATTTGTTTCTTTGTTTTGGGTGTTTTGTCAAATTAATTCTTGCTATAGGAAAGTCTCTCATCGCAGGATTTTTATCTTTCATTCCTGATTTAAATCTTAACACAGCTTCTCCCTCTTTAAATCCTTTATCAAGCATATTCTGCCACCCCACTAAATTATCTTTAACACTCATTTTTCTGCAAGGGCAGTTTTTTTTAGTTTCTACGAATTTCTTAAATTTTTCTGTAGAGCAAGTGCAGACATAAACTACATTTTTTTTAATGAGTTTTTCAGCATATTTATAATAAAGAGCCATTCTATCGGACTGGATTACAATCTCAGCAGTATTATCAAAAAGCCAGGCAGATTCTTTTTTAATCATCTCATAAGCTTTAGGATAAATGTTTTTGGGATTTGTATCTTCTATTCTTACATAAAATTTCCCCTCATATTCCTTCACAAATAAAAAAGATAGAGAAGCTGTTAATGCATGTCCTATATGTAGGGGACCTGAAGTAGAAGGAGCAAACCTCATTATAACTTTTCCTTTTTTTGCATCAGGCAATTCAGGAAGTCCTTCACGTGTCTTTCTCACACTTATAATTTTTACCAGTTTCTTAAATTCTTTTTTCTGCTCTTCAGGAGAGAGTTCATTTACTTCTGAGATAATCTTATTAATTTGTTTGGAATATTTTTTCACATCACCCCTCTTTAATCCTTCATTAAACAAGGCAGAAATTACAGCGCCAATTCTTGCTTCACCATCATAACTAATTGCGTTTTTCAGTGCATAAGCACGTGCCTTTTTTTCTAAATTCTTCATACCCTCAAAAAGAAAAAACCATTAATAAATTTATTCAATTCTAACATTAGACTTTTTTTCTAAAATCTCAATTCTCTGTTGTAAGTGATAAATCTGGTTTGAAAGGTCTTCAAGTTTGCTTGTTATTTCAAGAATTCTTTTTGCAAGCTTTTTCCTTCTTTCATTAGGAGCCTTTGAAAGATCAAGTACTTCTGAATCACTCCCTGGTGAATCTGAAGATGAATCAAAAAATGCAATTGAATCTGATGATGAACTCTCAGTAGATTCAGACGAAGCCATTTGCTCTTCTTTTTCTTTTTGTTTTCTAAATCTTTCTCCAAGATCAATCACATCTTTTCCTTTTCTACCAAATTTAAAGATACCCATATTTAATCAAAGAGTTTGTTATTTTTAAATTTAGTTATAATGGATTAATCTAAACCTTTTTGGAGAGAATAAAATTTATAATAAAGACCCTTCTTACTCATAAGTTCCTTGTGATTTCCTACTTCTGCAATTCTTCCTTTATCTAGAACAACTATCTTGTCCGCATTTCTAACTGTTGAAAATCTATGAGCAATTATTATTGTTGTTTTTCCTTCTATAAGCCGATCAATTCCTTCCTGAACTTTTTTCTCTGATTCTGCATCAAGAGCGGCTGTGGGTTCGTCGAGAATTAATATCTCAGGATTTTTCAAGAAAGCCATTGTAATAGCAATTCTTTGTCTTTGTCCCGTTGAGAGCTTTACTCCTTTTTCCCCTACTATTGTGTTGTATTTTTTAGGAAGCTTTGAAATGAATTCATCTGCAGAAGCAGCCTTCGCTGCATTAATAATTTCTTTTATAGTGGCTTTTGGATTGGCATATTTCAAGTTATTTATTAAAGTATCATTAAATAAATTCAAATCTTGGGGAACTATTGCTATCTGATTCCTCAACCATTTTAATTGTAACTTTGATATGTCTAAACCATCTAAAAAAATTCTCCCTTCTTTTGGTTTGTAATACCCCATAATAAGTTCAGCCAGAGTTGTTTTTCCCACTCCGCTCTTGCCGACAAGAGCAACAGTTTCCCCGCTTTTTATTTTAAGATTAATATTTTTCAAAATAGGCTTATCTTTTAAATATTCAAAATCAACATCGTCAAAGATTATCTCTCCCTTGAGATTGTCTAATGTTTTATTTCCGTGTTTCATTTTTTCAGGAACAATTTTTCTTAACTTCAAAAATCTCTTAACAGCAACAACAGATCTCTTATATCTTCTGTATATGCCGCTAAAAAACCTAAATGGACCAAATGCTAAGTTTATGTATCCAAAGAACATAACAAACTGGCCCGGCGTTATTTTCCCGTTTCTTAAGAAAAATATAGCTGAACCTAATACAGCCACAAAACTAAGGCTATAAACAACTCCTTGTGCAATAGAAACTCTTTTTGATTTATCTGCAGCATTCTTAACTGCTGGAAGGGTTTTGCCAACAAGAGATTTAAAAAATCTTTTTCTCTCTTTCTCTTCCATAACAAAATTCTTGACAAGAAAAACATTGTATAATTTATCATAAACATTCCCATATTGCTTCTCAAAAACCTTGTGCTCTTTTTTTCTAGCAGCAAGTTCTGGTTTTACTAATTTAACAGTTAAAATTGTATAAATAATAAAAGAAAAGATAACAATTAAGGCGAGCTGCCACTGTATTATAAACATAACTACAAGAGAGAATAATAACATTAAAAATTGGGGGAGTACATCAGAAACCGAGGATATTAAATCATTTAATGACCACGAACCCCTTAAAATTTTTTGCAACACTTCCCCTTTTCGTTCTTTTTTATGAAATAAAATAGGAAGGGTCAGAAAATGTGAATAAGCTTCTGATTCGGTTTCTAAGGCGATCTTTGCTCCTAAAATTTCTCCCATAAAACCTGTTTTATTAGAAATATATGTTGATAGCAAACTCAATACAAGCCATAAAGCAATAAGAGAGAGCAGGATATTGGTCGCTGTTTGAGTGATTATAGCTAAGTCAAACAACCTACCATAAATATAAGGAATAACAACTGCTAAGGCGGCCCCAATGGTTGCAACCATAATAATCTTTGTTAGTTCTTTTCTGTTAGCTTTAAATATATCAAGAAAGAATTTTTTTGTATTATTCATTACATAAAAAGCCAAAATTAATTTATAAAACTTTTTCCCCGTCGATTTTCAGAAGAAAACCTTATATGGTTTAAATCCCTCGAAACAAATAGAAACCCCTAATCTAAATATTTATATATTTGAATATCTTTTGTTTTTAATGGAAGATACCCTCCTTATGAAAAAGTCTCTTGGTGAAGAAAGAGATTTAGAATATGAAGAGGAAGACGAATTCTTAGACAAACTTTTTGAAGATGATGAAGATTAGAAACATTTTTTAAACATCCAATCTTTTATTTTTACATGACCGCAACAATTGAACAACTCATAGGGAAAATTCATCCAAAACTTTATGCGGACAAAGGAGCAGAACTACTAAAAAAATACGGCTCTAGTGAAGGAATTCCTGCAGAAGAAGTTGAAGAAAAACAAATATTAGAGCACTCTCTTATCTATGATTCTAGCTCAGAGACCTTAGAACCTGTTTATTTTTTTATTTTGGATTTAATGAATGACCTTGGTTTAAAGACAGAAAAATTAATTGATAATTTTACTTCATCTCCTGGCTCAGGACATTTTGCAGAGTTAGGACAGAGAGCAACAGTAATGCAGCAGCAGGGAACAAAAATTCTTTTTGACGTAAACAATGTTTTGAAAAGCGTGCTTAATATTATTTATGACTTAAAAGAACACAAAATAAGACTTCAGCTGTATGATGATATAAAAACAGATAAAAAAGAATCAGCTCTTCTCGCATTAAAACAAGTGTGGATGGACAAGGTTGATATAAACAAGGGAAACTCAAGCATAAAAGCCATGGCTATTGGGCAGGCTGGATTTCAAACTCTTATAGATGCTTTTCTCTTTGTTAAAGATGTTGATGATGTTAATAAAGTTGATTTAAACGACAGAGTTAAAAGAATTTTAAGAGCAAGGATACTTGAGTTTAATACTTGGCTTGAGCATTCTGAGAAAGAGTTAAGAAAAAGATACGAGCTTGAAAAAACTTATTTAAAGACCCAGGTTAATTCCTTAAAACTTTATTCAAGATGGGCAAGACCTTATCTTAAAGCAGCACAGGAGTTAGAGATGAAGGAAAGAGGAAGAGAGCCTGCCTTGGTTAAAGCATTTAATACAATTATTCTTGAATTAACTTTATTAGGAAAAAAGAAAATCGATTTAAGAGAAGAAGCACTTTCAGGGAATCTTCCAAAGGATTTTGAAAAAATTAAAACAAAGGATTATTACAGCTGTGTTCTTGTTAATTTTAAATTCCGTGGAATTCCGCAGAGAGTAAGTCAACAAGCACATTATGCTTTTGGAGGAAGAGCTGAAATTTCCTTTAAACCCTATGTGTTGAATGAAGATGAAATACAAAAACTTAATGAAGAACTTGAAGCTTCTGACGTTAATGATGTTCTCAGGTTGATAGAAGGTGCAACATCTGAAAGTCTTGAGCAGCTTCAGGAAGAGATTAACTTTTTTCTTGAAGAAAAAGATGAAAAAGAAGAACAAGAAAAACAAAAAGATTCTTCAAATCCTTTCAAAGCACTTATTGGAGGATATGGGGGAGAACCAACAGAGCCAAAAACAAAAGTTGCTGTTTCTCCTACTGCTAAGAAAGTTATAATGAGGCCAGAAACTTATGCTGAAAAAAATTATGTAAGAACTCTTGGAGAAGAAAAAGCAAAAAAACTTGCATTTAATCTTTTTGATTTTTACAAAAAAGCTCACGGAATGCCCAGTTATACTTGATTTTTGTCATAATTATAGAATATAAAAGCTTATAAAGTACTTATTTTACAGCTCTTTAAGATAAAATGGTAAAAAGATCCACAGAAGAATTGGAAAAAATGTTAACAGAAACAAGTGAAAAAAAGATAGCAATAGATGAGGAAGCACTCTCTTTTACTTCTTTGTCTCTAGGAAGTAGGAATCCTCCTCAAATTGAAGTTTTAACACATTATATGAGAGATATTATCCAATTATATGAAAATGCGAAAAGTGTTATAAAAGAAGATTATGAAAAAAGAAGAAAGTTATTAGATAAAGAGCTTATTTATTCTGAGTTTTCAGTTAGAACAGGCAATTGTTTAAAAATTAATGGCATAACAACAGTAAGAGATTTAGTTAGTAATATAAAAAGTGAAGAAGATTTTTTCAAATATAAAAATGTAGGTAGAAATAGTTTTGCTGAAATAAAAGATTTTTTAGATAAAAACGATTTACATTTGGGAATGGATATTAACGAATATTTAGGACAGGAATAATATCCAATAATTTTATATATTTCTTTAATCTAACAAATTCATGCCCAAGAAAAAATCAAAAGAATCTAAAGAAGAATTTGAGGAGTTGGATAAATTATTTGATAAAGATGATGAAGTTAAGAAATCTGAACTTGAAGAAGATGTGGAATTAAATCTAGAAGATTTACAATTTCATCAGTTTATGCAGTCTTCTGAACCTTTAGAGGACAAAGCTCCTGTTCTTGAAAGAATTGCTGGTTCTCAGCCAGGACCAGTTTTTGTCGGAGGAATACCACAAACAGCTATTAATGTTCCAGGAGAAGAAGAAAAAACAAACGATTTCAAATATGTTCCTGGGGGTGGGGGAAATGATGAGCCAAAATATATTGCTTCTGATTCAAGAGTTTCCTCAGAACTAACTCCTGTAGATTTAATGAAAGTAGGAAGAAGACCGGCTGAACCAGTTCCTCAAGTGAATCAAGAAACATTTTCCATGCACTCAGAACCACATTTACCGACCGTATCAACACCTGAAAGAGAATTCAGGGCTGAAAGAATTGACATAGAGAAGGCAGGAAGAAGAGATGTTTTTGAAGGAGAAGATGTTAAATACAAACCAAAACTTCCTAAAAACCATTAAAAGTTATCTAGGATAAATTATATAAACAAAATCTTCATTATTTTTTAATAAAAAGAGGATAAAAAACACGAAATGGCTGAATATAAAATAGGTGGTTATAAAATCCCAGATATTTATCAAGGAGGATATTCAAGTCTTGATCCATCAAATAATTACATAACTGCAGGAGCTCTGGGTACGACAACAGATCCCAGAACAGCAAATATTTTACAAGAGGTTTCAACAAAACTTTCTTCAGGAGTTAAGCAGATTGAAATTTCTGCTGTTTCTCCAGAGGTTTTTGATTCTATGCCAAAGCAGCATCTTAAAGAGGTTAATAGACTTTCAAAACTGACAGGAATAGATGTGTCTTTGCATGCACCTGTTGTAGATGTTTCTGGTATAGATCCTCAAAGTGGATTCAGTGAATCTGAGAGAGAACTTTCAGAGAACAAAGTTACAGATGCTCTTTTAAGAGCAAAAGAATTAAATCCAGATGGAAATATTCCTGTTACTTTTCATTCTGCACAAGGAATTCCTGGCTCACAACTTCTTCCGCCTTCTGAGAGAAAAGAAGAAAAAGAATACAAAAGACTTATTGTTATTAACAAAGAAACAGGAAAACTCGCTCCTTTAGAGCAAGATATACAATATATTCCTGGCACAGAAAAACTAGAACCAGAAAAACTTTCTCCAGAACAAAGAATTGGGACGCTGAACAAGACAGAATGGAGCAACAGAATTTCCCAACTTATTTTTAACAAAGAAAGAGCTGATGAAGTTTTGGAAAAAAGCAGGCCTTTTATAGAGCATTTAATTGAGGAAATTAAAACAGGAAAATTCAAAAAAGAAGATTTTAAATTTTCTCCTGATTTACAAAGCGCTTATAGACACTATGAAAATGCACAAACTTATCTCCATGATCTTCACACACAAGTCTCTTCTCTTTTCAGTAGAGCTTATGAATTTGCAGATGAACATCAAAAGGAAATTTTAAAAGCATATTCAGAAAACTATGGAAAAAATATTAAAAAATCTGCTATACCAAACCCTTATTCAAAAGACAAAGAAGCAATTCCAAATCCTTTTGCTCAAGCAAAAGCAATGCATGACTTACTTCATAATCTGGGAAGTCCAAAAGTTATTCCAGAAATGTATGTTCCTGTTGAAGATTTTGCTGTTGAAAAATCTGCCAAGACTTTTGGAAATGCAGCTTTCAATTCTTATAAAAAATTCAAAGACAAAGCACCTACACTTGTTATTGAAAACCCTCCTGCAGGTTTTGCTTTAAGCACAGGAGAAGATATTAAGAAAATGGTTGAAGAATCAAGGAAACAGTTTATGGAAAAAGCTGTTTTAGAGGGAATGTCAAAGTCCCAGGCAAAAAAAGAAGCAGAAAAAATTATTGGTGCAACATGGGATCTTGGACATATTAATATGCTAAGAAAATATGGATACAGCGAAGAGGAAATTGTTAAAGAAACAGAAAAAGTTGCTCCTTATGTAAAACATGTTCATCTTTCAGATAATTTTGGTTTTGAGCACACAGAGCTTCCAATGGGGATGGGGAATGTTCCTCTTAAAAAAATGATGGAAAAGCTCGGAAAAAAAGGAGTTGAATCAAAAAAAATTATTGAAGCAGAACACTGGTGGCAGCATTTTAAAACCCCTCCTTTTCAAGAGGTTTTAGAGGCAGT
>CAZZCD010000004.1:0-12114 GCA_964652735.1 Candidatus Woesearchaeota archaeon
ATAGGTGAGGGGGAAAATTAATTCCCCCTCCCTATTTAAATTATTATTATGATGATAATCCGCTTTCAACTGATGTAATAACGAATTCTTCACCTTCAAGAGTTGTTCCTTTTGTAACATAATCCTTTGTCGGTACGCCATCATCAACACTAGCTGGAGTCATATTCGTAAATTCATAACCCATTAGAAATGTATCATGATCTTTATTATTATAAATTTTTCTTATTCTTTTTTTTAATTTTTCAGTCAATTTTCCTCTTGATATAATAGTTTCTTTTCTTTCAAGAGAAGTTAATCTTCTGTGGGGTGTCTTTCTTCCACATTTTTTGCAAAATATCCTTTTTTCCCAATTTGAACCAACCTTTTCCATTTGAAAACCATCTTGTCGCATTATTTGTAAAGGTTTTGCTGGTTGTGATCCTGGCAGTTCACATTCAGAACAATGCCATTTTAAATCCTTTAATACTTGGAAAATCCTCCACATTTGTTTTCCTATGGAATAAATATTCTTATCTTCCATAAACTCCCTAAGAACCACCAACTTTTAACCCTTTCGCAATAAGGAGGAAATCTTTTATATCAGACTGTTTAGCATATCATCATGAGCAAACTAAACTTTGATTCCCAAGGCAAATTTATCGGGATTAGCGGCAAGCTATTCGATAGAACCAATCGATTCAAACCAACCCCATTGAAACATCTGCTTGGGAAAAAACATTCCTGTCAAATCTGTGGAAGGCCCATTAATCATCGGGGCAATTGTTTTAGCTGTAATATTCAAAACAAAAAAGCAGAAGAATTGTCTATGAGAGATCTTCTTGGAAATAAGGTAAAAAGCAGCGAAGAAAATGAGGAATTAAAGATATATTCTTCTCAGAAATTTGACAATTCTCAGGATACTAAATACTGGAGTTTATATAAAGAAAACCAGAAACTTCCACCCCTGAGATTTTCAAACAACAAAACACAGGAAGATGTTGTTGAGGAAGTTGTCAATCTTATTCGCACAGGAACAAAAATAATTTTCCTGCATGGCGTTTGCGGAACAGGGAAATGTCTTGATGGGGACTCTTTAATCTTTTGCAAGCCAAAGGGGGAAAAATATTTCAGCTATCATAAAATTTCTGATATTGTTGGGAAGGAAGGAAGGATTCTCTCTTTAAACGCTTTTGGGGATATCATAGAATCAGATTTTAAAAATGTCAGAAAAACAGGGAGGAAAAAATTATATAAATTAAAAACAAGAACCGGAAGAGATATAAATCTCTCATTAAATCATCCTCTTCTCACCATTACTGAAAAAGGAGTAGAATGGAAACCCCTTAAGGAATTAAATTCTAAATCTTATATTTGCTTACCAAATAAAATCCCAATTAAATCGTCTGCAGACATTGACGACAATGCAATAAAAGTGTTAGCGCATCTTATTGCAGAGGGGAAGCTCGGCGACAAAGCGGGCTCTCCAAAATATTTCCAAGGTCCTATTAAAAATCCAAATATAAGAAGAGATTATATTGATTCGCTAAGAAGTTTGTTTCCGGATGGAGCGATAAAAGAAAAAAATGAAGAAGTAACGATAACATTTGGGATAATGGACACAACTAAAGGCACCACAAATAAATTAAGATTACTCCTAAAAAGATATGGGCTAGATGGAAAAAGATCAAGTCAAAAGTTTGTTCCAAGTGAGATTTTTGGTTTGGATAATCAAAAGGTTGCATTATTCCTTAGTAGATTATTTTCCTGTGATGGCTCTATTTACTGCAAGAATCTTAATAAGGGAGGGCAGATAACAATTGAATATTCTTCAATCTCAAAAAGACTGATAAAAGACATCTCTATATTACTCCAAAGATTTGGAATACAGCACACTATCGCTTCAAGGAAATTTAGAGAAAATAAAGAATATTCTTTTAGAATATCTATTTCAGGGAGCAACAATCTAATAAGATACATAGAAGAGATAGGATTTATCGGAAGAAAAGATATATTTGCCAAAGAATGCTTAAATAAATTAAAATGCCACAAATTCACAAATATAGATAAAATACCACGAATCATCAGGAATTATCTAAAAAACAAGGGATACACATATAACGAGCTTGATCGGTTTCTAAATTATGAAGAAATTGAAAAATTAAGAAAAATTATTGGCTTTAAAAAAATAAGAAAAGACAAATTAGTAAAAACGCCTTGTGTGTTTAAGCAAGGCAAAATCGATTTTTTAAGAGAACATCTCAAAAAAGTAAATCAGTATCTTAATGATAAAACTCTGTCGCTCATCTGTAATGGGGATATATTTTGGGATAAGATTAAATCTATAGAATACAGAGGGGAAGACGAGACTTATGATTTAGAAGTCCCAGAACATCATAACTTCATCGCAGACGGAATAATCGTGCATAATTCTGCGATAGCACTGAACATCGCCCGTGTCCTTGGAAAGGCAGCTGTTGTAGTGCCTGTTAAAGGCCTGCAAAGACAATATCAAGAAGATTACATGGGAAAGATGTTTCTTTTAAAACCCAATAAAGAAAAATTAAGAATTTCAATGATTACAGGCCGGGCTAATCATGATTCTGTATTTATGCCTGGAATTTCATGCGCAGATCCTTTTTTACCAGATACAATTCAGATTATTGAAAAAAATTTTAAGATAATTAAGGAATATTACGAGAAAAACCCACTAATACAACATAAAAATACTCTGACCAATCTTAATCAATTAAAAAGGATTTCAATTGCCCCTATAAATCCTTACTGGAGTCCAATCATACCTTCTAAATATAACATGAATCTGCCAGATGCTAAAATGAAATCATATAAAGGTTTAAGAGACACAGATTTCATTTTTTATCACAGGAAAGAAGGATGTTCTTATTATGACCAATATGATGCATATCTTGATTCTGACGTGATAATTTTTAATGCAGCAAAATATAAAATTGAAACTGCGCTGGATAGAAAACCAGAAACAGAAATAGACATTATTGATGAAGCAGATGAATTTTTAGACAGTTTTTCCAGTCAAAGTGAACTGAACCTGGACCGCCTGAAAAATTCATTAGCTAATCTTTATTCAGAGCATAATGATACTATGGACCTTATAGATGAAATTATCAAACTGATTAAATTAGAAGAGAAAAACAAAAGAGCAACAGGAATAGATGAAAATAAAATTTTTCATATAAAGGATACAAATATACGCAGGATTTTATCTTTGATGCTAAAAGACGGAAATATTGAGTCAGAAACTTATTCTGATGATTCTGCTTCTAACTATGTCAGTAAAGTTCTCGAGATTGCAAGGCAATTTGAAGATTTTTTTGATGATACTTATTTAACTTATAGGGAATACGAAAAAAATTTGTATGTTAACCTTGTTACTACAAATCTGTCCAAAAGATTGCAAGAAGTTTTAGATAAAAACAAGGCTTTTGTGTTTATGTCCGGAACATTGCATTCAAAAACCGTTTTAGAGAAGGTGTTTGGCATTACCAATTACAAAACTGTTGAAGCTGAAACAATTTTTCCTGGAACAATCGAAATTCACCAAACAGGAAAAGAGTTTGATTGCAAATATAGTAATTTTAATTCAGAACATATTACCAAAGAAGATTATTTTAGGGTGTTATCTGATTGTATTGAAAAAGCCACAAGACCCACATTAGTTCATGTAAATGCATTTAATGATTTGCCAAACGAGGAAGAAATAAACAAGTTTTCTCTTAAAGGCTTGAGATCACGTGAAAAACTAATTGAGTTACAGAAAAGCGATAGAACAGGAAGATTAATTTCTGAATTTAAAAAAAAGTTATCTAATATTTTATACAGCACGAAATGTTCCAGAGGAGTTGATTTTCCAGGAGATTCATGTTGTTCAGTGCTGTTCACAAAATATCCCAATCCAAATCCCCAGAATACGTTTTGGAAAATCTTAAAGAAGACACACCCGCAATATTTTTGGGAATTTTACAAGGATAAAGCAAGAAGAGAATTCTTGCAGCGGTTGTACAGGGCCTTACGCTCTCAAAAAGACCATGTTTTTATTTTATCTCCAGATTCCCGGGTTTTAGAAGCTGTAAGAAATTTGCAATCAATAAATAAAGATGCAACTTCTTTAGATACGGTCTAAACCCCCAACTTTTATGCTTTTCTGTTATGGGTAAAAAGGGGCAAAAAACACTAAAAAACACCAATTTTCGCTGATTTTAGCCTAAAAAGTGAATAAAAATTCAGAAAACAAAAGATTTATAATATATAAGGGGTTTATCTATTAATAGGAGAATAGGACCTGACGAACCCCACGCTTGACGTGGTTAGTAGGATTGACGGACCTTCTTATCCTATGCTTATTTTATACCATTAAAACTTTTTCTTTAATCTTGCTAAATTTAACAAAGTATCAAGTACTAAACTAATTCTATATTCAAAAGTATCTTTTTTAAGTTCACTTTCTTTAATAACTTTTATATTCTTTCCACCAATAATTTTAACTAATTCAAAGAATCCCCAACTTTTAACGGTTTCTATTAACTATGCCTTTCTTGTCCTTTAAAGCTTTATAAAATTCTTTTGAAGATCTCATTTGGGGATTTATAAGATTTGCCTGACCCCTCCCCCATTTTTTATCAGGATTGTTCTTTATGTATTCTGCCCAGTATTTAATAAACCAGATCCTATCCCTAAAATTCCTCATTTTTTCATTTTTTACAGGCCATAAATCCTGCGATATTTTTCCGTTTTTCATTTTATCTTTTTAATAGCTCAAACTTGTCCTCCACGCCAAGTAATTTAACATACTTAAGTAGCTCTTCTTTATTAAGGGTTTCCTTAAAAAGTTCATACAGGTGCTTTGCGTCTTCAAAATCCTTGTCAGAGCTTATCTCTTCAAAACTTCCACTAGACATTAAGGAAAGCTTATATGGTATTTGGAGTTCCAAAGATGAAATAAAAAAGTTATTTCTTCCGATTTTAACAGAAATTCTGCCGGCAAAAGCATTTCTGTGAACATCCTCTTTTATTTTTTTAAATTCTATATGGGGAACGGGAATCTCTCTGAAAAATCTAATGGCGTGCTCATCAATCATTTCATAAGCATCCTTTACCTCAGAAGTATTCATACACTCAAATCCATTTTTTCCCAAGTCGTTAAACAATTCTTTGAATTTAGAAAAATCTGTGGCTTCAACAAGCAAATCAATATCTTCTGTTGCCCTGCTCCTGCCCAATATTATTGAAACATATCCAGAAACAATAACATATCCTGTATATTTCTCCAATATCTTAATGAAATCAAGTACAAATTTATCCAGATCATTTAATTCCCTGTTAAGAATTATCTCTCTTTTGTCAGGCTTATATTTCATCTTCAAACAAAGAACCCCCAACTTTTATGCTTTTCTATAACAAATAAGAATTATTTTCTTGAACCAAAACAAGCAGCTATTCCAAGAACCATAAGAAAATGAACAATATCCACACTTCCACCGAGATTATCTGCTATTCGTTTAGAAGTACTTCTACCATACATTTCACCTAAAAATACCCTTGCAAACCATTGGGATAAATTTTCATTCATAGTTTACTTATGAACCTGAACTATAAATATTTTTCTATAGAAACTTTTATTAACAATTTTTCCTTTCTTACTCCAACTAAATAACTAAAAAAGAGCTGATAAAAAATGGACACAATTGTTCTTGCAGGATTTCTTGGAGGGATTGGTGGCTTAACTCGTGGTGTTGTTGGCCTGCTCAAGGCACTATCTCTTCGTCGACGGATTTTATGGGCATATTATGTAATTACTGTTGCAATTGCAATTGTTATTGGTATTTTTGTAGGAATTATATTTGATTTTGACCCGCGTTTAAGTCTTCTTGCAGGTTATGCAGGAACAGATATCTTAGAAGGAATCTACAAATCGTTTAAAGTTCAGAAAGTTTATGTTAAGAAGAAGTAATTAATTTTCTATATCCTTCGAACCAAACAATTCCCATCAAAAGTAGTTGGATCATGGCAAGGGTATTTTTTATATATTCTATCAACTAATGTTTTAATTGAATCTTCTCTCACATGCCCAATTATATGCTCATTTCCTACGCAAGGAGAAACTCTTCCGTCTCCATAAATACACATAAATTCAACACAAGGGACTGTTGCGAAATTACTATATATTTTATGGTCAAACCCATATTCTTGATCAACTTTTTTCACAATTTCTCTTGCTTTATTCATCTCTTCTTTAGTAGGCAGACGACTATCATCAAAATCATCTTTCCTACTTCTACCTATAGGTAAAGGAAAAGTGAAAACCACCCATATATTATTTTCTCTAGCAAAACGAAGAGTTTTTTCAACTTCAGAAATGTTTTCTTTAGAAAGAACCATATCAAGCCCAAGCCGGGTTGCACCATCTGATCTCACTTTGTTAAATCCTTCTTCTATTAAAAGATTTATTGCTTCCTTTCTCTGATCAAAATATCTTCCTGTTCTATCTCTGAGAACCCAATTCTGGTACTCTGGGTTGAATAAACTATCACACTTTGGAACAACTGTCGCACCAAGATCATTTACTCTTTTCACAAAACTTCGATCTCTCATTTTGGTTGCAGCATCAGTAAAAATAATTGGCTGTATTCCACTGTAAGCAGTATGTTCAATTATGGGAAAAAAATCTTTGTCTATTGTAGGCTCTCCTTCTCCAAGATAGTCAATTGCTACAGTTTTCATGTCTGCAAGCTGGTCAATCACACTAGTGATCTCTTCTAGAGTTAAGGTTTTCTTTTGCTTATCTGTAAAACAATGTGGACAATCATGAGGACATGCTTCAGTCATTGCTCTAAAATCTATCACAGGAAGTGTATCTGGATTTCTGAAATCTTTTTCAGGAATATTCCATCCTTTAAGTACAGCGCCCATTCCTGTTGGCACCTCTCCCAATCCAAAATACTTTTCTTTTGTCAATTTCATATCTCTACAAAGTAGTAACACGTATATAAAATATCTCATCAAATATTTTAACAAAATGACAAAATTTAAATATACTATGAATTAATGATAAATTATGAATGAAAAAACAACCCTTGATGTAAAAGACCAAAAAATAATTGCAGAGCTAGATAAAAATTCAAGGCAGTCAAATAGCCAGATTGGGAAAAAAGTGAGGTTAAGTAAAGAAGTTGTAAAATATCACATAGATAGTTTAATTGAAAAAAGAGTTATTCTAAGATTCCATACAGTAACTAATTATTTTAAATTAGGCATATCAAAATTTAAACTTTATTTAAGGCTAAAGAATGCAAATAAAGAAAAAATTAATGAGATGGGAAATTATTTTGGGAAGAATGATAAGACAGAATGGGTTGTTCATACAACAGGAAGGTGGGATTTTATAATTGGTTTTCTTGTTAAAAATGTAAACGAATTCGACGACGAAGTTAAAAAGGTTATGAATAAATTTTCAAAATATATTCATGAAAAAGCAGTAACCACAACCCTTTATCTAGCCCACCACATAAGAGAATTTTTAGAGGGTGGAGGAAAAGACCAGGCCCAAAAAGTTGTTTACCATACGTCAAAAGATAAACAGGAAAAAATCGACGAGATAGACGAGAGAATAATTAAACTTATTGCGAATAATGCTAGGCTCCCGGTTGTTGAAATTGCGAAAAGACTAAAAGTTACGCCAAGGGTTGTTCAGTATCGTCTTAAAGACATGGAGAAAAAAGGAATTATTTTAGCGTATAAAGTTCAGTTAGATCCAAGAAAAATGGGAAGAATTTTCTGTAAAGCGATTATCTATCTTGCAAACACAACACAAGAGAATATCGATAAATTTATTGATTACGCTTCCTCTCTTCCAGGAGCTGTTTGGCCTCAAAGAGTTATGGGTACATGGGATTTTGAACTTGATTTTGAGATTCAGGATTATGATACTTTTCAAGGAATAATTTTAGATTTAAAAGAAAAGTTCCCAAACATAATAACTAATCACGAATTTTGTATAGTTTCAGAAGAATTTAAACTTGATTTTTATCCAGGATGTGCTCCAACCTTTAGAGAGATCAAAAAATAAATCCCAAATTTATTTAAATAAAAATTACCTTAATATAAAATGGCAAGAAGAAAACGTAAAAGCATACAAAAGAAAGATGCTTCAGAACTAGCAATTCCTGCAGGATTGTTTTTAGGATTAGGTATAGGTTTTATTATTGGACAAATTGTAGGAGGGGTGCTTATAGGACTAGGAGTTGGATTTCTTTTACTATTGATTATTAAATTAATAAAGAAAAAGTAGAGAAAAGAGTATTTGGTTTTCTTTTTCGAAAGATTTAAATAGTAAGTAAGATTAATCTTATTTATGATAATTGATACAACTAAGATGAGCTCAAGGGGGCAAGTAGTAATTCCATGGGATCTGCGCAAAGACCTTAATCTTAGGGAAGGAGATAAGCTAATTGTAATAAAAAAAGATGATGAGATAATATTGAAGAAATCTGTTCCGATAAGCGCCCTTTGGTCAGAAAAGTCATTAGCAAAAACATGGTTGAATAAAGAGGAAGATGAAATATGGAAAAATCTCTGAGAGGGGATATTGTAATTCTTGATTTTCCTTTCTCAAACTTGGTGCAAATTAAAAGAAGGCCTGCTCTGGTTATTAAGGTTCCCAAGGGAGACGACATAATTGTTTCTCAGATAACAGGGAAGTCATATGAATCTTCTGTTGAAATTCCTGTTACTAAAAAAGACTTCAAAGAAGGGGGTCTAAAAGTGGATAGTTATCTTAGATTAGATAAGATATTCACTGTTGAAAAGTCCATGGTAAGATATAAAGCAGGATCATTAAAACCTGGAAAATTTGAGGAAATACAAAATAAAATTATTTCTTTCCTTGTGGAAAACTAAAAATGCCCTCAATAACAATCAACATCGATGAAGATGTCAAAAAAATCATTTCTAAAAGAGCAAAGAAAAATCTGATGACTTTGCGTGAGCAGATTGAAGACATTCTGAGAAAAAGTGCTGTCAGGACAAAAAGTGGTGTAGGTTACAAGGCATTAAAAATTGATGATACTTTAGTTTATGCTTTTTCTCGGGAAAAGAGAGGAAGAAAGAAGAAGAAAGTTAAGAAGAAAAATTAATCCACATCAACCATCATTGCCATTTCACTATCAAAAGTGAGATAATTTTTAGGAAAATCAGTCAATCGGTCAATTTCTTTTTCTGTTGGTTTACTCCACCCAATTTTTTTATAAAAACTATTTATATATTTGGTTTGATCTTTTCTTGTAGGAGTTAGATTTTGCCTATATTCAAATAAAGCATCTTTCAACATTTTTTCAAACATGTCTCCTTGTAATCTTTTAAATCTAGTGAGGGCAAAAGTATCCCTGGGATTTAAGAGCATTTCTCTGAAGTTTGGCATAGTAGAATAGTATAAGTCTCCACATTCATCAACATCTATTAAATATAAATCAGTTCCATCAAAGATTTTATCATCAGAATCTGTAAAACCAGGCTTTCTGAAACCACCTAAACATAATGCTGCCAGCATTGCAGCATCTTGTTTTATAATAATTTTTCTATCTGAATCACATTTGTCAGGTGTTTTTCCTTTCACTTCTGTTAAAAAAAGAAATTCTTCTAATGGCTCTTTATAATAACCTATAACGGTAGGAACCTTAATTCCAAGTTTGGAAAGGGCAAGAGTGGTTTCCATTTCTCTTTTTGAAGTTGTTTTTAATACATTTGATAAAGTTGTTAATCTAAATCCTGGTTTTGCATAAGAATAATAATACATGTAGCTCATATATGCTCTCTTTGAGTAAATTCCAACTTCTTGACCATTATGGTTTGCTTGAAATTTACATATCTCTCTTTTTTCCGGAACCACTATTCCCTTCTTGCTTTTTTGAACCCGCACCCCTTTTGATTCTATATTATCAGGGAGAAATATTTCTGGCTTAATATCTGAAAACTCTTGATTTATACTAAGTGTAGCAGTAGTTCCTATGCTATAATGAGTCCATTCATCTATGCTAACTTTTTTCTCTAAATCTTTGTTCTCTGTTATCCATAATCCTCTTAAAGCCCTATTTGCTCCACGATATAAATAAGCCCCATTTCCAAGTTCTCTAAAATCTTTATCTCCTACTGGGGGCTGATTCATTCCTATTCCCCCACCCAAATTTTGGCCAGTCAGCATTTTGTTAATTATTTGTAATTCATCCAGCCAAGCAGAAGGATTCTCTCCTATTTTTGTATAAACTTTTTTGTCAGTATGTTCTTCTATGAAATGAAGCAAATCTTTTCTAGCTGGAAATCTGTGATGATAAAATTCTATTTCTTTCATATTTTTCTCAGAATTAGGCTTCTGAAGTGCCACCACCTCATAAAAAGCATAACACCTTCTTTTTTAAGTTTTTTCATAAGCTATCCGACAGCTTTTTATAAGAAAAAACCCTAAATTAGTTTAAGTTAAAAGAGGACAAAAACAGATGAGCTTATTTGATAAAAATTTCAGGGAAATTTTTTCAGCACAACTTTTTGCAATTATTGGGGGTCTGATTTCTGGAGTGGTGTTGGCTGTTTATGTGGATAAAATATTTCTTATTCCTGGGATGCTGATAATAATCCCTGGTTTTATGGCTATGAGGGGAAACATAAGCGGAACATTTGCCTCACGTATCAGCTCAGGGCTTTTTCTTGGAGTAATAAATCCATTTAAGTTAGATAAAAAGATAATTAATGGAAATCTTAAAGCATCTTTTGCACTTGCAATGATAGTTTCTCTTGTTCTTGGATTACTCGCCTTTGCCTTTAATTACATTGTCATGGGGGTTGTGGCCCCAAAAATAATTCTAATTCCCTTCCTTGCCGGAATTTTATCAAATTTTATTTTAAATAGAGTAACACTATTTTCAACAATTTATCTTTTCAAAAAAGGACATGACCCAAACAACATAATTGGACCTTTTATAGCAACAATAGGAGACATAACAAGTATAGTTTCTTTGTTGGTTGTTATCTTATTAATAATTTAAAAATCCAAAAACCAAAAAATGAAATACCACAATAAACCAATAAAACAAATAAGTAGACACCTAAAGAAAATACTGCATATACGTAGGAAAAAACACCACCCAGAACTTCATAAAATTCATAAGAAATATGGCATCTCAAAACAAACTCTTTTTTATGTTAAAGAATATGGGAAGAATGCAAATGTTTCAAAGACAATAATAAAAGAAAGCATAAAAATTCTGCTTCTGGCTTCTTTTATAAGCTCTTTAGGAGGCCTTGCTTTGGAGCAGGTCAGAACATTATTTCTTTCAATACTGCCTCTGATTATTTTGCTTCCCTCACTTAATAATATGATAGGAAACTACGGAACAATAATCTCTTCTCGATTCTCCACCATGCTTTATGAAGGAGAAATAAAAAGCAAATGGTGGAAAAACCCTGACCTCAAAAAATTATTTGTTCAGATAGGTGTAATGACAATAATAGGGGCTGTTTTAAGTTCAGCAGTTGCAATAGGAATAACTTATTTTTCTCCACAGGGAATTTCATTTGCCACAGCATTAAAGGTTTTTCTGATTGTGGTAATAGATATGGTGGTTCTGACAAACATACTGTTTTTTGTAGCTATTTTTGCAGGAATTCATATCTACAAGAAAAAAGGAGACCCAAATAATTTTTTAATTCCAATAACAACATCTATAGCTGATTTTGCTAATATGGCAGTTCTTGCATTATTGATTATTCTGCTTTTCTAATGTTTGATTGACAACCTTTTTATAATAATTAATCTTAATCTTCTTGAAAATGATTGAGAAAATTCATAAACGTACTTTTAGACTTTCACCTTCAGCTTTAAACTTAATGAAAGAATGTCCAAGATGTTTTTGGCTGCACCAGCATAAAGTCTGGAGAAGGCCTGCTGGAATATTTCCAAGTCTGCCAACTGGAATGGATAGAATCTTAAAAGTTCATTTTGATAATTTTAGAGAAAAAGACCAGCTTCCTCCTGAACTTTGCGAGAATCACGAATGCAAAGATATGAAACTCTTTGATGATAAAGCCCTGCTGACAAAATGGCAAAATAACCGA
>CAZZCD010000004.1:12214-24214 GCA_964652735.1 Candidatus Woesearchaeota archaeon
AGATATGAAACTCTTTGATGATAAAGCCCTGCTGACAAAATGGCAAAATAACCGAAAAGGAATTGAATGGCAAGATGAAGAAGGTAATCTCTTAAAGGGAGCTGTAGATAATATATTAGTTAAACAGGGCAAACTTATTGTTTTAGATTACAAGACCCGTGGGTTTCCCTTAAAAGATAATACACATGAATATTCCCAAGATCAATTAGATATTTACAATTTTCTTTTAAGAAAAAATAACTATCAAATAGAAGATTTTGCGTTCTTGTTGTTTTATGTGCCTTCTAAAGTAACAGAAACAGGAGAAGTTATTTTTGATACCACACTTGTTAAGATGAAAATTGATATAAAGAATGCTGAACAAATATGGAAAAAAGCCTTAAAGCTTCTTAATAGTGAATGTCCTCAAAAAGGATGTGAATGGTGTGAAAGGTTTTAATAAAACTTAATTCTGGAAATTCTTATAAACAACAGTTCGTATAATCTTTTAGCATAGAACACAAAAAGAGGAAAATGAACCCTAAAAAAATAAAAAAAATTTATATTTTGGGAGCCTCTGGAGGCGGGAAATCTTATCTAGCTAATAAAATTTCTAAAATTCTAAAAATTCCTTCATATGATATAGATGATGTAAGATTTATTAAAAAATATACTAAATCAAGAACAAAAAAACAGCGAAAAATACTGATAGATAGAATTTTAAAAAAATCAAAATGGATTCTTGATGCAAGAGGAACAGACTGGGATAGGCATGCAATGAAAAAAGCTGATTTGATTATTTGGCTTAAAACACCTTTTCCTAAAAGAACATTCAGAATTCTTAAAAGATCTTTTAAGAGAAGACATCAAGAAGATTTAGAAGAACCGTTTTTAGGAGTTTTATCTTTGATAAAACATTCTGGAAGTCATAGGTTTGGAAAAAAATCTACAAGTTTTGAAGCAAATAGAAAATTCATAAAGGATAACAATATTGATGCTGTTTCAATAAAAAATAAGAGACAATTAAAAAAATTCTTAAAAAACATAAAATGAACCCTAAGGAATTTCTTGAAAAACTTGGAATAGAACTTAAAATTTCCAAAGCATCAGAACAAATTAAAAAAGTCAAAAGCCCTTTTGAAAGTCTGTAAAAACCTTTTTATATTACAAAAGACTCTTTTTATTATAAAATAAAGAGGTTGAAAGGAGGTATAAAAAAGAAATGATTTGGGGAGCAGTACAAATAACAGTCTTGCTACTTGCGATTGTGGTTGTAATCAAGTTTTTAGTATTAGCTATTAAACCAAAGGCATGGCTTAATCTTGCAAAAAGCCTATATAAGAATCCGCTTGTCACAGGTTTAGTTGAATTGATTCTTGCAGCATTGTTGTTCTACTACTTACTGATGCAACTTACTATTGTTCAGATAATGGCTGCAGTTGCACTAGGAGCTCTTTTAACAGCTTTGAGTTTTGCTATTTTTGGTAAAGAGATGTTACCACTTTTAACCAAACTTATGAGAAATAAGAAAATTTTGTGGAGTCCTGGAGCATGGTTTGTCTGGATAATATGGCTTGTATTAATAGGTTGGGCAGTATACACAATATTTGTTTAAATTTTTTAATTTTATATTTTTGAAAGAAAAAGTTACTTGGAAGAGTATCAACCATATTTATAAATTCTGATATTTTCCTTTTATTATGAATAAAAAAGTTGTTATTCTTTCTTTAATAGCTCTTGGGTTTATAGCATTGACATTTTTTGTTGACTGGATATTTATTATCGGAGCTGTAATAATCATGATTATCAATCAAAGGGAATTGCTAAAGAAAAAGTAAATTTATACCTTCTTCTTTCTCAGAATTCTAAAACCTTCCCAAGCAACAAATCCTCCCAGAGCAAACATTAAAAGAGAAACTCCTGCTAAAACATAATTTCCTTCGCCAATATATCCTCCTGCCCTGAACGTTAAGTAAAGAAGAGCTGAAAGAGTTGTTACAAGAACAAAAAGAGCAGGGATTAAAATGAATTTAACCTTTATTTTTCTTGAAACAAAATATGCTGAAACACCCATCATTGTTATTGAAGCTATTAATTGGTTGGAAGTTCCGAAAAGCCTCCACATTGTTTCATAAGTATTTGTAACTGCAAGAAGCCACGCAGGAACGAGGATTATAAGTGTAGTAAGAACCTTGTTTTTTAATTTCGGGAAAAGATTTTCAGAAATAATAAATCTTCCTAAACGCGTTGATGTATCCACAGAAGTAAGAATAAACTGATTAACCATAAATGCTCCAAGAAGAGCTGCCACTCCAACACTTAAAACAGGAATAATATTACCAACAATATTTCCAAACCCTGTTGAGAAAAGAACAATCCATCCTTGATTAAGAGTAGCTTGGAAACCACCTGCACCAACACCCCATTTTAATCCTGAAATCACAACAACAGTAACAAGGATAGCTAGCAGTCCTTCAAGAATCATGCTACCAAAACCAACAGCTTTTCCATGACTCTCTTTTGCTAACTGTTTGCTGGTTGTTCCTGAAGACACTAAGCCGTGAAATCCTGAAATAGCACCGCATGCAACTGTGATAAAAAGAATTGGCCATATAGGGAAAACACTGCCTGGAATATAAGAAGGCGCGTTAATTACAGGTCTTGCAATAAAGAAAGCAACAAAACCAAGACCCAAAATTAAAATCATTTGGATTGCACTTAAATAATCTCTTGGCCTTAAAAGAATCCAGACAGGAGCAATAGATGCAACAAATGCATAAGCAAAGATTACTGTTATCCAGACATTTCTTAATAATATGGGATTTTGTATAGGAAGAGTTAGAGGAACCAGGTTTCCTATCCATACAAAAAAGAAAACAAAAATTATTGCAATAATGCTTGCAATTTTATAATTCCACTTATACTTTTTAACGCCAAAACCAAGAACAAGAGCTAGCAAAGTTATTGCTAATAAGGGAATGACAAGGTCGGATTTTTGAACAATACTCTCTGCAGCAGAAACACTAAATACAGTTATAATTAAAACCAAAGTTAACCATATCATCAGGCCAAAGATCCATCCTGCTTTTGAATTTAGATACTTCTTTGCTATTACAGAAACACTTTTTCCTTTATTTCTTACAGAAGCAATTAATGAAGTATAATCATGCATAGACCCGATTAAAACAGCTCCAAGTAAAACCCATAAAACAACAGGCCCCCACCCAAAATAACTTATAGCAAGAATAGGCCCTATAATAGGTCCTGCACCAGCAATAGATGCAAAATGATGTCCTATTAAAAAAGGTTTTGTTGAAGGAGAATAATCAACACCTTCTTTTCTTGAAGAAGCAGGAGTTTTGTTTTTATCGTTTATCTTAAGTCTTTTTTCTACAAATCGTCCGTAAACCCGATATCCTATGTAAAACCAGACCAATGCAATAATCACAATCCATACAGAGTTCATTTTATACCTCTTTTTTACCCTCTACCAATTTAAGAAATTCTTATATAAAAATTCTCTCTTTCTTCTGAATCTTTTTCTAAATCTTGTTTATTCCTTTTCTTCTGTTTCTTCTTTTTCTTCTGCAGGCTTTTCCTTTTTAGGTTTTTTTGCTGGTTTTTCTTCTGTTTTCTCTTCCTTAACCTTTTCTTCTGAAGACTCTTCCTTTGGTTTTTGCTCTTCTTCTGCCTGACCTTCTCCCTCACTTTCTCTAGAAGGTCTTGCCATTTTTACAACAATCTTTCTTCCCTCAACTTCTTTGTCATTCATCTCTTCCATAGCTTTGTCAGCATCTGCATCATTTTTATACGTGACAAAACCAAATCCACGAGATCTTCCAGTGTATTTGTTAGCAATAACCAATGCCTCTTCTATCTCACCAAAAGGCGAAAAAAGCTTTTCAAACTCTTCTTTTGCAACACTCCAAGGTAAATTCCCCACATAAATTCTTTTACTCATTTACCACTCCCAATGTCATTTATTTAAGAACAAGACTAAGCCTGTCCATCTTATTTCTATCAAAAAAACCAATTTTATAAAGTTAACTATGTTAAAACAACTATGAAATGCAAAAAATGCAGCTATAAATCAAAAGACAACAGGGAAAAACACAAAACAATTCTTTGTCAAATCTGTTATTATTTTTCTCCCGACGATAAAAGCTCTTTTAGAGATTATGTGGCTGAAAAAGTTGATGGAAGTGTTCTTGAAACTTTTAGAAAATATTCTGTTTCTGCAGGAGAAAAACAAAAACAAGGCATGATAAAAAAAGCGATACAGGGAAACCTTATGTCAAGGGCGCCTTTTGGCTACAAAATTCAGGACGGAAAACTTGTCCATGCAGAAAATTCTGGAGAAGTTGAGAAAATTTTTAAAGAATTCTTAAATAGAAATTTAAGTTTAAGCAAAATTGCAAAAAAACACAAGCTATCTGTTAATGGCCTTAAAAAAATTCTCAAAAACTTCACATACATAGGAAAAATAAAATTCAACAACCAGATTTATGAAGGAGGACACCAGCCAATTATTTCAACCACCTTGTTTAATCATGTTCAGAATAAGCTTGAAGAAATAGGGATAAGATAATTACCTTCTAAAACCATCGCTAAAACAGTAATTATCTGTTTCAGGATCAAACTTTTCCATGCTTTCAAGATATTTCTGCATTTCACCAATACTCAGATTAAATCCCTCCTTTCTTAATTCATCTGTGGAACCTAATCCTAAATTTTCATAAACTTTTGATGCTTCTTTAATATCCAAAATATTATTTGAATTTATATCAGCTATTGTATTCACTTTTTTTTCTAATCTAGTTCTTAATTCACCTCTTGCTCGAAGATCAATCGTCGAATATATTCCAGTACCAAGTCCTAAAATAAGAAGCGGGAGGATTATTCGGTCTCTTCTAAACTTATTTTTACCCATATTTTTACATAAATAATCTATTTTTAAATTTTATTGATATAGAACATATATTAAAATAATTACTTTTTAAACTTGCTTATATTTTTTGTCAGTTTTTTAAATGGGAAAGGCCTATCATTTGTCACAAAAGTCAAGTATCTCAGATAAACATACATCTGAGTATTCCAGATTTCACTAAGTCCTGCCAATTCTTTAAGTCTTTTTCCAGCAAACACGGTATAAAACCAATTAATAATAGCTAAAACACAAATAAAATACCTCCAAACACTTAAAACAATTCCAGATACAATTACAATAACAATTCTCATCCATGCTTCTGTTCTTTCTGTCATTTTATCTATAAGATGTCTGCCTCTTTTTTCTTGCTTTGCTGTCTCCTGGTTTATATGCCTCTTTTCTTCTGACATCTGCGACAAGAAGAGTCCTGTCGTAATCAAGAAAAGCCTTCTCAATATTTAAATTTTTTGTAAATGCAATAATCGCTCTTGCCAATGCAAGTCTTGAAGCTTCTATCTGGCTTTTTTCCCCACCACCTCTTACACTAATTAAGACATCAAAATTGATTTTTCCAAGAATGTTCTCAGCAATTCTTAAAGGCTCCTCAATTTTTAATCTATCAAACGTATTCAGGGTATCATAAGGTTTTTTATTTATTTTTATTTTTCCAGACCCTTCTGTAATTATAGCTCTTGCCACAGCAGTTTTTCTTTTTCCAGATGTTATTATTTTATCCATTTTATTATTTTTTCTTAGAAAGTTCTTTAACATAAACAAATTTAGATTTCTTTTCCCTACCCCCAATAATTTTTTTAGATTCCTGAAATTCTTTTGGAATTCCAACATAACACTTTATTTTTCTGTAAGCAATCTTTCCCCGCCCATTCCTATGATTAGTAATCATGTCTCTTATCGCTCTTTTGACTATTTTATCAGTGCTTCTTGAGTGCTTTGGACCTTTTTGCCCGCTTCCGATTTTTCTTTTTTCTGCTTCAAATTCTTCTTCTATATTCTTTTTGTTTCCAGTAATTATTACCTGATCACAGTTCAAAATAACAATTTCTTCTCCTTTAAGAGATTCTTTTGCAACATAACTTGCCAATCTTCCTAACACAGCGTTTTTCCCATCAATGATTTTCATTTTTTTGTTGTTAAAATCCTGCACTTTTTCATATCAGGATTTTTTTTAATTTCTTCAATTATGTTTGAAGATGGTATTTTTGATTTTAATAGCTTTTCTTTGGCTTTTTCTGAAAAATTCATAGCAACAATTTTTACCTTTTTACTTATTTCTCCTTGAGAAAGAACCTTTCCAGGAACAATGATGATATCTCCATCTTTAGAATTTTCATTTATCTCTCCAAGATTCAAGCTTATTGCCTTTCTTCGCGGTCCTGAAAGAATTCTTGCAACCTTAAACCATTTATCTTTTTTCTTTGCAGCAATTATAGTTTCAACTAATTCTTTGTTTGATTTCTTTTGAATTTGTTTATCTATTTTTGTTTTTGTTTTCATCGTAAGAACACCAAGGTTTTCTTACCAACTTTCCTTTGATAGCAGAAGTCGTAACTTCCTGCTATCGCGTTAACTCGCAGGTAAAAATGTCAGTTTTAGATGATTTATAAAGTTTATGCGGAGACTAGGATTCGAACCTAGGTAAGCACTAAGCTAACGCGTCTTGAGCGCGTCCCGTTTGACCACTCCGGCATCTCCGCAATAAAGGAAACCAAGGTTTCCCTTATCAACCCATCCTTTAAGTTACTGTTCAGGGCTGATTAAATTATGGGGAGTTTTTGATATAAAAAGCTTTAGAATAAGAATAATTTTGGTTCGTTATCTAAGTGTTTTGATTTTGAATAGAATAGTAAAAAAGAAGACAGCATCGGTGCTTCGCGTCTTGTCGGACACTAACACAAACGACGTAGGAAGCTTATCTTCTGAGATCGGACGAGATCAGGAGTTTCCAACCTACTATGGCCGTCTTCAATATTACTGTGAAAATCATGTTTTTAAATTTTACTAAGCGCCTCTTTTAGAACATCTAATTTCCTTTTACCAATATTTCTTCCATGGGTTGTTATTGCTTTATTAAAAAGTCTTAAATTATAGAACCTTATTAAATTTTCTTTTGTTTTTAGTAAGTATATTTTATACATATATCCAGTATATTGTTTGTATCTACAAAATCTAAATGCTAATCCAAATTCTTTAAGCATGCTAATAATCTGTTGGAGTATTACTTTACTTTTTAAATCACCCATTATTCTATAATTACTAGATATTGAACCTTCATCTTCAAAAAATGTTCTGAGGAACTCTAATTTGATACTATTACTTGCGTTCATAATACTAGCTGGTATTTTTATATTCTGATTACTTGTAGAATAAGATTCAAAATAACTTCTTAAATCTTCATAAAAAGCTTTACAACTAAATGTGACTTTATAATAATTAATCTTATTCTTCCCTTTAAAAACCTCTAATGATGTTGGAGCTATCCCATAAATCGCTTTCATATCTAAAATAAATTGATTAATTAACTCTTTAGAACTATTAATGTATCTTGCAATGTAATGATAATCTACTTCATAAACTGTTCCATCGAAAAGTAAATGTCCTATTATTCTTACTTTTGGCAATGAAAGAGTTTTATCTTGAAATTTGATTTGTTTTAAAATCCCTTTAACATTTTTATGATATCTTTTTAGCCCTTCTTTATCAAATTTTATGTTCTTAGCCATCCTCCAGGAAAATCTCTTTGATTTTCCTGTTATTTTTGATATCTCTGAATAAGAATATCCTTTTTTTCTTAATTGTTTAATTTTTCTTTTCATATTATAATTAGGAACCTAAACCTTATAAATCTTTCGGTTCCTAAAAATTTATAAAGATGTATTATTTTAATTATATATGAAACTCCAAAAAATGTTATCTCGTATATATAAAGGAAAGAGGTATTATAAATACATTTTAGTTATTCCTGAAAAAGATGTCAAGAAAGCGCAATTTAAAGAGGGAGATGAGCTTAAAATAGAGTCTAAAAAAAGAGAGATAAAAATCAGGAAATAATATGAAAAAACTCTCAAAAACAGAAGCGAAAAAGCAGATTAAGGAATTTTTTTTAAATATTAAAGACAAAACCCCAAAAGAAGTTAAAAAAATAAAGAAATTAGCTATGGGTTTTAATCTTCCTCTAAAAGAAAAAAGAAGGACTTTTTGTAAAAAATGCCTTGGTCCTTACAAATCCAAGAAAATAAGAATAAAAAATAAAATTAAAAGTGTTGCATGTGAGAATTGTGGATATGTAAATAGGTGGAAAGTTAAGACTTCTTGAATTTGCTTATAAGTTCTATATAATCTTCCTGCCCTAAAAAAACCGATCTACAGCAGTATCTTTCAACTCCTAATTCATCGAGAACTTTCTTTGGTTTTTCACCTTCAGTTACTCTTTTTTTATATTCTTCCCATAAATGGCCTATAGGCTTTCCGCAACTGAAGCATCTCAGTGGTATAATGATTTTAGTCTTCTCCAAATTATTTATTTACGAATATCTGTTTCGGATAATTTTTAGAGTGAATATATCCCAATTTCTCTAAAAACCTTACTTGGGCATAAACTTTCTTCTTTTTAAAAGTTTTTGCTAATTTTTTATTTGTAATTCCTGGGTTCTTTTTTATTACTTCTATTATTTCTTGAAATCTTGTTTTTAAAGGTTGTGATTAGTTAAATTTAAAAATGATGAAATGGGAAGAGGGATATGGGACAAGAAAGAATGCCTAACACATTTGAATTTCTTCAGAAAGAAGTATATCTTCCAGGTTATATGGCTTTAACTTTAGCCGAATATGACTCAAATGGTGCTAATTTTTTATTTAAGGTGAAAGAGCCAAAAGTTACTCGTGGGGATTTTGTTCATTACTTTACACCAAGAGGACTTCATATTTGTGTTTCTCAAGCAGGTTATGCTCTTGTGGAATATCTAGCTAATCAGAAAAAGTTAAGAAATATAGATGAACAAGTGCTTAGAAAAACTATGTTACAAGGAAGAATAAGAATAATAGAGCTATTTCAAAAATTTAGAAAAGAAGTAGAATTATCAGAACCAATTCCAGGAAGATTTGATATATCGAAGATAAGGCTTGGAAAGATTCCCATTCTTAAACTTGACTTTGATTTTAGAGATGGGGCGGTTACAGGAAACCTAGTTTCCCTTATTACTCCGATTCCGACACCTCAATTAAATCAAGATATACTAAGATTTAAAATTCAAAATGGAAAGCAATATAATTGAACTTAGGAATCTGGCTAAACACTATGAGATGGGGGAGAACATAGTTAGAGCTTTAGATGGAATTGATGTTGAGATTAAGAAAGGGGATTTTATTGCGATTGTCGGACCAAGTGGGTCTGGAAAATCAACTATGATGAATATGATTGGCGCCTTAGACTTAGCTACAAAAGGAGAAATTTTTCTTGATGATGAAGATATAGAAAATTTAGAAGAATCAGAACTTGCTCAGATCAGAGGAAGAAAAATAGGCTTTGTTTTTCAGACTTTTAATCTAATTCCTACTCTGACTGCTCTGGAAAATGTTATGCTTCCAATGACTTTTCAAGGATTAAGTAAAGAGGAAAAATTAGAAAGAGCTAAAAAAATTTTGGAAAAAGTTGGGTTAGAACACAGAAAAAACCACTTTCCTAACGAACTTTCAGGGGGAGAAATGCAAAGAGTTGCAATTGCTCGTGCTCTTGCAAACAATCCAGAAGTTATTCTTGCTGATGAACCTACAGGGAATCTTGATTCAAAAACAGGTAAAGAGATTATGAAGATATTCACTGATTTAAATAAAAAAGGGAAAACAATTATTTTTGTTACTCATGATTTAGATCTTACAAAATACGCTACAAAAGTATTGAAATTACGAGACGGGAAGATTGAAGAATAGTGAATTGTTCTAATTGTCTAAGAGTAACAAATCCAAAGATTTATAAATCTTTGAAATAACGAAATATAGAAAATGAAAGCACAAAATCTCGCTAAGACTGCATTCGGAATTTTTCTTTTAGTTTTAACCATGGGGTTTGCTGCAGGAATTATTGTAGATGCTGATTATGAAACAATTTATCCTGGAGAATCTGAAGGAATAACACTTGAAATTGAAAATAATGAAAATTTTAATATTGGAGATGTTTCTCTTGCTTTAGATTTGAGCGGTCTTGATTTTACAACTATCGGCAGTTCTGAAAAAGATGTGGATGATATTGATGAGGATGATGATGAAAAAGTTTCTTTTACTCTAAGAGCTTCAATAGACATAATCCCTGGAGATTATAATATTCCTTATATTTTAAAATATTATGTCGATGCAGAAAATGGTTCTGAAGGTTTCAACAAAACAGGAAGTTTTGGGTTAAGGGTTTCTGCTAAAACAGATCTTGATTTTGTAGTTGATGTCCAGGATAATGCAATAATAGGGGAAGAGGGAGAGATTTCTCTCGAGATAATCAACAAAGGACTTGGAGAAATAAAATCTATGTCTGTTCAAATCTTTCCGCAGGGATTTGAACTTCTCTCAAAAGGGAAAATTTTTGTCGGAACAATAGATGCTGATGATTCTGATAGCGCAACATTTGATGTTATCTATAAAACCACAAACCCGATTCTTTCTGCAAAAGTGGAATACAAAGATTTTGATAATAAAGAGCAGACAGAAACTGTAAATCTGTCTTTTAAAGTTTATACAAAAGAAGAAGCTCTTGCACTTGGAATTTTAAAAAAGCCGAATTATATTGTTTATCTGGTAATTGGGATTTTGGTTGTTGCTTATATAATTCATAGAATTCTTAAGAAAAGAAAAAGAAAAAAGAGGGGGTAGTTCTAAATGAAAGATTATTTTTCTCTTGCATTTAACAATCTCAAGCGAAGAAAACTTAGATCATGGCTAACTATGATTGGGATTTTCATAGGAATTGCCGCTGTGGTTGCTTTAATTTCTCTTGGTCAGGGTTTACAAGGATATTTAACAGAGACATTTGAAATGATGGGCGCAAATAAATTAATTGTTACACCTGGAAGAGGCATGGGTTTTGGCATGGGAGGTGCTGATAAATTAACTTCTAAAGATTTAGATGCTATAGAAAAAACAAAAGGAGTTGACATAGTCACAGACATGGTTTATGGTTCTAGTTTAATCAAATTTAAAGATGAATCAAAACCAACATTTGTTGTTGGCTTGCCAACAGATGAAACCGCAAATATTTTTAAAGAAATGCAGGGATTTGAACCTGAACAAGGCAGAGATTTGAAAGAAGGAGATAAAGATAAGGTTGTTATAGGTTTTTTAGTTGCTAAAGACCAGGGTTTTTTTGATGATGGAGTTAATCTAAGAGATAAGCTTATTATACAAGGAAAAGAATTTCGAGTAGTTGGTATAATGGAACAAATAGGAAACCCTGCAGATGATTCCCAGGTTTATATTCCTCTTGAAACAGCTAAAGAAATTTTTGATAAAGAGGATGAAACAGATATGGTTTATGTTCAGATAAAACCAGGTTATGAACCTGACGAAGTTGCAGAAAATATTGAAAAAGAATTAAGGAGAGCGAGAGATGAAAAAAAAGGAGAAGAAACTTTTTCAGTTCAAACTTTTGAGCAGCTTTTAGAAACTTTTTCAAATATATTTGCTGTTGTTCAAGGGGTTTTAGTTGGAATAGCTGCAATTTCTCTTCTTGTTGGAGGAATAGGAATTATGAATACAATGTATACTTCTGTTTTAGAAAGAACTAAAGAGATTGGAACAATGAAAGCTATCGGAGCAAAAAATTCAGATATTCTTTGGATATTTTTATTTGAATCTGGTTTGCTCGGACTAGTTGGAGGGGCAATTGGTATTTTAATCGGTGTTGGTCTTGCAAAAGGAACAGAATATATCGCAACTACTGTTCTTGGAACTCCTTTCTTACAAGCATCCTTACCTCTTTATTTAATCGTCGGTGCACTTGCATTTTCTTTCTTAATTGGAACTGCTTCTGGTATTTTACCAGCAATGCAGGCTGCAAAACTAAAACCAGCTGATGCGCTTAGATATGAGTA
>CAZZCD010000004.1:24314-31792 GCA_964652735.1 Candidatus Woesearchaeota archaeon
TTTAAAAACTATTTTTATTTTTTAAGAGATTGGCTTAGAAAAAGAGGATTTGATATGTATAAAAAATGTATTTATTGTGGAATAGAGATTCCTGAAGAAAGTGTTATTGATTTCTGTTCTAAATGTGGAAAAAGTGTTTGGGGAGAAAAGATGTTTAATGCTATTGTGCAAAACATGGAAGAAGCAAGGAGAAAAAATGATTTGGTTCCAACAAACTTTCCAGAATCCTCTAAAAACTTCCAAAAATTCCCAGATTAAAGTAAGATTTCTTTACAAAAGATAGTTTTTTAAATAAAGTGAATTTGGATAAATTATGGTCAGAAAGAAGAAAATCAGGGCAAAAGGAAAGTTGCAGCTTAGCAGATATTTCCAAGAACTTAATGACGGAGATTTTGTTGCAGTTGTGAAAGAAGCCTCTGTACAAGCAAAATTTCCCAAGAGAATTCAGGGAAAAACAGGAATTGTAGAAGGGAAGAGGGGGATGTCTCATATAATAAAAATTAAGGACCAAGAAAAAGAGAAAAAATTTTTAATTGCTCCTGTTCATTTAAAAAAAATAAAAACTTAGAAATCATGATAAAAAACACAACACCTTTAAGCATGGTAGAATCTCTTGGATATATCAAGGGAGATGATGCTAGCAAAGCAGAGATTAAGAAATTTATAAAAAAATTTACAACTCTAAAACCTGAAAAGGCAAAAGAAATGAGAAAAAAACTTGAAAGTCTTGATTTAATGAAAATGAAACCAGAACATATAGCTAAAATAATTGATTTAATTCCAAAAGACCCTGAGGATTTAAATAAAATTTTTAATGATATTGGTCTTAATGAAGATGAAACAAAAAAAATACTTGAAACAAATGAGGAAGTTAAATAAGAAAAATGATAAAGGAAGAATATGCGATAGTCTTAGAATATCTGCCAAATGGGTATCCTTTGGAGAAGAAAATGATGCCCATAGCCCAGGCTATAGGAGAATTAAATCTTACTCTTTTAGAATTAGTACCTAGAAGAGGAACTTCTTTAGAAATAGGAGAAAGAGTTTATATTGGTGAAGGTAAAAGAGATAAAATCTATTACATTCTCGGAAGACTTTACCATGAAAAGATTACAGAGGCTGCTAAAAATCAGCTGCAAGAATTTATAAGCAAGATAGTTAAGAAAAGAGAAAAGGAATTTGTTGAGTTTTTTAACAAATCTGAAGCAATAAACAAAAGGATACATCAGATAGAGTTTCTTCCTGGATTTGGAAAAAAACATATGAAAGAGATTCTTGAGAAAAGAAAGGAAAAGCCTTTTGAACGCTTTGAAGATATGAAAAAAAGAATTCAAAATCTTCCTGATCCTGAAAAAGCAATAGAAAAAAGGATGATGAAGGAATTGACAGAGTTTGAAAGATATAAATTATTTGTAAAATAAAAAAGCACAATGGAACAAAAACAAAAAATAGAAGAAGAAAAATATAAAGAAAGAATGATTAGAATTCTTTCTGAAGACATAGAAGGAGGAATGACGATTTATGCAGGATTAACAAAAATAAAAGGGATTTCATGGAGTTTATCTAATGCTATTTGTAAAGTGTTAAAAATTGATAAAAACAGAAAGGCTGGTTCTTTAACTGATGCAGAAGTGAAAAAAATATCTGATTTTATAAAAAATCCCCAGATTCCTTCGTTTATTTTTAATAGAAAATTTGATTTTGAGACAGGAAAAGACAAACACCTCACAGGAACTGATCTTGAATTACAAAAAGAGTTTGATATTAAAAGGCTGAAAAAAATAAAAAGTTACAGGGGAATAAGACACTCTGCAGGTCTTCCTGTAAGAGGGCAAAGAACAAAGAGTCATTTCAGAAAAAATAAAGCTAAGGGGGCTGGAATTAAAAAGAAAGAAAAACCAGTGAGATCATATGAAAAGAAAACATAAAAAATATTCAAAACCAAAAAGACCTTTTGACAAAGAAAGAATTGACGAAGAAGCAAACATAAAAGAGGAGTTTGGGTTGAAAAATAAAAAAGAAATCTGGAAAGCAGAATCTGAGATTAAAGTAATGAGGGAAAAGGCAAAAAGATTAATTTCTGCTAGTCCTGAAGAACAAAAAGCGTTATTTGAACGATTAAAAAAAATAGGTTTGAATGTAAATTCAATTGCAGATATTCTTTCGTTGGATAAAAAAGATTATTTACAAAGAAGGCTTCAAACAATTCTTGTAAAAAAAAGACTTGTTTTGTCTGTAAAAAGCGCAAGGCAGTTAATTGTTCACAAAAAGGTTTTAATAAACAATAATGTTGTTAATAGTCCTTCATATATTGTTCCTCTTGAATTTGAAGATAAAATATCCTTGAAAACAAAGAAAAAGAAAGAGAGTCCTAAAAAATGATATCGAAAACAACGCAGAAAACAACAGAAAAAAAAGAAAAGAAAAAAGCAGAAGCTGTTGTAAATATTTATACTTCTTTTAATAATACTATTGTTCATGTTACAGATATGTCTGGAAAAACCCTTACAAAAGTTACTGGCGGAATGGTTACAAAACACGGTAGACTTAAGGCAAATCCCACAATTGCTATGTTTATTGCAAAAAGGATTGCAGAAAATTTGCATGAAATAGGTGTTGGCTCTTTATATTTTAGGATAAGAGCAAAAACAAGGAATCCTGTTCCAGGTCCTGGAGCAAACGCAATAGTAAAAAGTCTTTCAAGGGAGGGGTTTAAAATACTTAATATATTAGACACTACAAGATTCCCTAGAGGAGGACCTAAAAAGAAAGGTGGAAGGCGTGGAAGAAGACCATAAATTTAAAAAGCTTTTTTCATCAAGATTTTAAATGAAAAAAATAGAAAAAACAGAAAACCAGATTGTTTTTACAGCAGAGATAGATGAAACTATTGCAAATTCTATAAGAAGGTATATGAATCAAATTCCTGTTCTTGCTGTTGATGAAGTTGAAATTTCAAAAAATGACTCTGCTCTTTATGATGAAACTGTTGCGCACAGAATAGGTCTTATACCTTTAAAAATGGAGGACGCTGCGGCAAAAAAACCAAAAAAGCTTAAGCTTGATGTAAAAAAAGAAGGAGTGGTCTATTCTGGGGAATTAAAAGGAAGTCCTGCTGTTGTTTATAAAAATATGCCGATTACACTTCTCAATAATAATCAGGAGCTTCAAATCACTGCAACAGTGAAGGCTGGAAAAGGGTCTGAACATTCAAAATTCTCTCCAGGATTTATGTTTTACAGAAATGTTGCTAAAATAATTATTGACAAGGAATTTTATGAAGAAATTAAAAAAGTGTGTCTTGGCGCTGAAATATCGGAAAAAGGAAACAAAATTATAATAATGGATAATAAAAAAAGAGATATTGCAGATGTCTGTGAAGGGATTGCAAACAAAAATAAGAAAAAAGCTGAAATTAACCCTACAGGCGAAATCATAATAACTATTGACTCTTTTGGTCAAATGAGTGTAGAAAATATTTTCAAAAAATCCATAGGAACTTTAAAAAAAGACCTTGCATCTGTGGCAAAAGAAATTAAGAAGATTTAATTGGTTTTTATTCTAATAAATGGGTTTTTCATTTTAAGATTATCACAAAGGTTTAAATATTTAAGATTATCACAAAGGTTTAAATATTTAAGATATCTAATAGATATATGAAAATAGTGAAAATTGAAGGCAAGACCGATCTTAGGATTACTAATATTAAAGGATTTTTGAAAAGAAGAGTTAAACCATTTGGCACAAGTGCAAGAGTTGATTGCCCAAAAGAATTTCTAAATGAGGAGGTTTATCTTGTTATTATTAATAAAAAAAATGATGATAAAAAGAAATGAAAATACTGCTGAATTAGTTGGTTTAAGTTTCGGGGATGGTGGATTAACCTATAGGAACAATTCTAAGAGGGTAAAGTTTCAATTGAGGGGGCATTTAATTGAGGACAGAGAACATTATGATTCCCACATAATCCCATTATTTAACAAGGAAATTATGTTTCCTCTTTTTTCAAGAAATGTGGGGATTGTCTTTAATAAAAGAATAAACTTTTATGGTCTTTCTGTGGAAAGTGTAAATATAGAAAAACCATTGAACTTTTTAGGAATTCCTAGCGGAATAAAAAAAGAACTTTCAATTCCTCTATGGATTAAAGAAAATGAGAAATATCTATTAAGATTTTTAAGAGGTTTTTTTGATACTGATGGAAGTATTTCTTGTCAGAGAAATTACTCTATTCGAAATAATAAATATCATACCCAGATAAGAATCTACTTAGCTTGTACATCAAAAAAATTAATAGAAGAAATATATTATGTATTAAGAGAGAAGGGATTTAAATGTACATATCGTTCATATAAACCTACATTTAAAAATTATAGAGGTTATTATATCATTAAGGTTTCTGGAGGAATACAAATAAACAAGTGGATTAGAGAGATAGGATTAAAGAATCCCAAACATATGACGAAATATCTCATTTGGAAAAAATACGGCTTGTGTCCCCCTTACACTTCCTTAGAAGATAGAAGGAAAATACTTAAAAAAGAAGTATCTCCTTACTCTTATTATGGGCGAGGTTGCCAGAGCGGTCAAATGGGAGTGGCTAAGGACCACTTGGCTTAGTGCCTACACAGGTTCGAATCCTGTACCTCGCATACAAGGATTCAGGATGTAGGATTGCCCTCGTGGCGCAACTGGATAGCGCAACGGATTCCTAATCCGTAGGTTGCAGGTTCAAGTCCTGTCGAGGGCATAATCTTTAAATAGTGAATGGTAAACCTTTAAAACAACTCTTTTTTTATACTATCAATGCGCTGGTGGTCTAACGGCTATGATTACTGGCTTCCAACCAGTCGATCCGGGTTCGATTCCCGGCCGGCGCATTTTAAATACAATTTAAACAAAATGGAAGAAAAAAAAGAAAGCGATGAAAGCCAGAATAAAGAAAAATTTGGAAAAAAAGTAGCAAGATTTCATAATAAATACTATAAACACTTACTTCTCATTCCTGCAATAATTCTTCTTTTTTCCTTCATATATATGGGCATTTTTTATTATAACAACGGAGATTTTATGCATAAAGACATTTCTCTGACAGGAGGAACCAGTATAACAATTCATGAGAGAATCAATACAAATGAATTAAGAAGCCATCTCTTAGACAAACTGGAAAATCTTATTGTAAGAGAAATATCTGATCTTATAACGAGGGAGCAGATATCTGTAATTATAGAAACCACTTCTAATGCAGAAACAACAAGAACTGTTCTAGAAGATTATATTGGTTATGCTCTTACAGATGAAAACAGCAGTTTTGAGTTTACAGGCTCTGCACTAAGCGAAGGATTTTTCAAACAACTTTTATTTGCAGTTTTGCTGGCCTTTATTTTCATGGCCTTAGTTGTATTTCTTATTTTTAGGAGTTTTGTTCCTTCCGGCGCAATTATCCTCGCTGCATTTACAGATATTTTTATGACTCTTGCACTATTTAATTTCCTCGGAATGCAAATGTCAACAGCAGGCATTGTTGCATTTTTAATGTTAATTGGTTATTCAGTAGACACAGACATTCTTTTAACAAACCGGGTTTTAAAAAGACGAGAAGATTCATTAAACAGAAGAATTTTTTCAGCATTTAAGACAGGAACAACTATGACTCTCACCTCTCTTTTGGCAATAATTACAGCTTTGCTTATTGTAAGCTCTTTTTCACCAGTCCTCACAAAAATATTTACAGTGCTTGTTATTGGATTAAGTTTTGACATTCTTAATACATGGATAACTAACGCCTCGATAATTAAATGGTATGTAAAAAGAAAGAAGAGTAAAAATGAAGCTTAAATTAACATGGAAAATTTGGTTTCTGATATTTATTTTAATCTTGTCTTTGATTTCTATATTTGGATTACTACCTCCTGTTTTTTTGCAAAAAGGTGTTAAAGTGACAAGTGTAGAGTCAAATTCAACAGCATTTGAACAAGGATTAAGAAAAGAACAGATTATCATAGCTATTGACGGTGAAACAATTGATGACCTTAATGATTTTGAAGAAGCAATACAAAGAAAATTTATAATTAATGAATCAATAAAAACCATTATTAATACAAAAGATACAGAAATCATTCTTTTTACAAACAAGGCACCAAGGATAACTGTATCTGAGATTCCGGCCTCAAATATCAAGTTTGGTTTGGATTTAATTGGGGGCTCAAGAGCTATGGTTCAGGCAGAAGAAAAAGAGATTTCTTCTGTTGAAATAAAAAACCTTATTGAAATAACTCAAAATAGGCTTAATAAATTCGGGCTTAAAGACTTAAAAGTTCGTAGGGTTTCTGATCTTGGAGGGAATTATTTCATGCTTGTTGAGATTGCAGGAGCAACACCTCAAGATTTAGAAAATTTAATTGCACAGCAAGGAAAGTTTGAAGCAAAAATAGGGAATGAGACTGTTTTTATTGGAGGTGATAAAGACATAGCCTCTGTTTGTAGGGGAAATCCAACTTGTGCACGAACAGAGAAGCCCCAACAAATTCAAGGAGGATATGTTGTTAAATTCTCTTTTGGAATAACTCTAAGTGCAGATGCTGCAAGAAGACACGCAGAAATAACAGAAGCCTTGGAGATAAACACTACAAATCCAGAGTATCTTTCAAAACCACTCGATCTTTATCTTGATGATCAGGAAGTTAACTCATTGCAAATAAGTAAGGGACTTAAAGGCCGTGTAGAAACCCAAATACAAATCCAAGGTTCTGGTACAGGTGAAACAGAAGAAGACGCGATTAAAGCAGCAGAATCAGAAATGCACAAGCTTCAAACAATCCTTATCACAGGAAGCCTTCCCTTTAAACTTGAAATTGTTAAACTCGATACAATTTCTCCTGTTTTAGGTGGTGAATTCTTAAGAATTATTCTGATTGCAGGACTTAGTGCTTTAGGTGTTGTTGCTATAGTTATATTTGGGAGATACAGAAAAATCAAGGCATCTTTGGCATTGCTTTTAACTAGTTTTTCAGAAGTCATTATAATTCTTGGAATAGCTGTATTAATTGGATGGAACCTTGACTTGCCAAGCATAGCAGGAATTTTAATAGTTGTTGGAACAGGAATAGACCAGCAGATTGTTATTTTAGATGAATCTAGGCAGGGATTGTTTTTAAGCTTAAAGCAAAGGATGAAAAGAGCTTTTGCAATTATTATCGGGGCGTATTTCACAGCTGTTGTGGCAATGCTTCCTCTTCTCTGGGCAGGAGCAGGCCTTTTAAGAGGCTTTGCATTTACAACAATACTTGGAATTACAGCAGGTGTGTTAATCACAAGACCAGCCTTCGCAGACATGGTAAAGAGAATCCAGAAAGATTAATCCGAACTTCTTTTTCACAAAGAATAAAAAAGGGAAAATGCTATCTTAATCATGAAAAGTTTTTTTAAAGAAAAAATTAAAAAAAAGCTAACAAGCGAAGAAAAAGACATCAAAGATA
>CAZZCD010000004.1:31802-33289 GCA_964652735.1 Candidatus Woesearchaeota archaeon
ATTTATCATTTTTATAAAGATATAACTGCAAAAATCGGATCTTTGATATTTACTATTATTATAGCTAGACTACTTTTACCAGAGTTGTTCGGGCTTTATAGTTTGGCACTATCGACAATTATAATTTTTACAGCAGTATCTCAATTAGGAATAAACCAGGTACTGGTAAGATTTATTTCAAAAGAGCTCGGGAAAAAAACAAGAAAATTAAAAGCTTATTTGTTATATCTAGGAAAAATAAAAATTATTTTAATCCTTTTTTCTGCTATTGTTCTTCTAATCTCAGCAAACTATATAGCTCATAATTTTTATCAAAAACCAATATTTCTTGCATTACTTGCAGGAGTATTCTATATAATTTTTATTCAAATAATGAGAGTTTTGCAATCAATGCTTCAGGCATCTAATTATTTTAAGGCTATTTTCAAAAGAGAAATTATTTTTCAGATTTCCAGAATCATTCTGGTTCCATTAGCAATTGTTTTTGCGATAAAGTACTCTCTTTCCAACGAAATCAATCTAATGTTAATAATACTCTTTTTGGCATTTTCTTTGTTTTTGACGTCTTTATTCTTATTTTTTGATGTAAAGAAAATTTATTCTAAAAAATTAAAAATAGAAAAAATAAACAAGCTTCAGAAGAAACAAAAAAATGTTATAAATAAATTCATTCTTGCAACAGTAGCCTTTGTTCTTTCAGGAGTGTTTTTTGGAAATATTGATAAAATAATGCTTGGTCGTTTTGTTCAGCCAGAGTTTATTGGTTATTATACAGCTTCATTTAGTCTGGTTGGTGCTTTAGCAATCTTAATTGGATTTGTACCAATAGTTGTTCTGCCAATATTCAGCAGATTAAAAGGAAAAAGACTTGAACAAGGATTTAAGAAATCAATAAGAATAACTCTTCTTTTTTCAGTAGGGGCATTTTTAGTTACTTTAATTTTAGCTTATTTTGTTATTTTGATAGTATATGGAAAAGAGTATATCTTAGCAGTAAATATCTTAAGAATTTTATCTTTGCTTTTACTTTTAATTCCTATTATGGCAGTCTATCAAGTATATTATATCTCTCAAGGTAAACCACAGACAGCTGCCAGAATTTTAATCACAGCAACAATACTTAACATAATCCTTAATTATATATTCATCACATTTTTGCTTCCTTACGGACATCTTGCTGCTGTTTATGGAGCAGGAACTGCCACAATTATTAGCCAGGGATTTTATTTAGGGGGGTTGATATTAAGAAGAAAAAAGCAATAGAGTTTTGCAGAATATTAATCCTTCCAGAAAGGTTTTTAATGTTTTAAAGAGTTTTATTAAAAATGAAAAAAAGAAAAGAGTCATTTAAAGAATTTAAAGAAAAGGCATTACACAAAGAAGATGATCTTTTTGCCATACTTTTTCTAAATCCAATTACAATAAGAATAGCTTATCTCATTAAAAAATGGAATTTAAATATAACCCCTAATCAGATAACTTTATCA
>CAZZCD010000005.1:0-31577 GCA_964652735.1 Candidatus Woesearchaeota archaeon
TCATTTTAACAAAAACGCCGCTACCAGGAATCGAACCTGGATGCCTGTAAAGGCATTGGGCTCAAACCAAGTGGAATACCATTCTCCGCATAGCGGCTTAATATTTGGAAGAAATCAATGTTAAAAAGGTTTCCTTTGGGCATTATTTTAGATCAAATTTTTAATAATAGAATAAACTATTAAGATAAAAATACTAAATAAAAATTTTCTCTTTTTCCTACTTTTGTAACTAAAAACCCTTTTTTTACTTTTTGAAGCTGTATTCTGTAATTGCCTGTTCTTATTCTAAATTCTTCATCCTTGCCTTTTAATTTGATTATATCCACTCTCTGATTATTTTTGAATTTATCTAAGGTAAATAATATTTTTTGTTGTATCCTTGCATTTAAGTTTTTGAGTTGCTTCTTCGAATGATTTGAAAAAATAATTTCCATTAGAAACCGAGTTCTTTTTTAACTTCTTCAAGTGTTGAAAAATTTCCTCTTCTATACTCTTGTTTTGATATTTCTATGTCTTTTTTGGTTTGATCTGACAATTCTAAATGAGGCTCAATAAAATCCCAAATAACATCCTCGTAACTGTCTTTATCTGCTTTAAATTTCTTTAGAGCATTTAACAAACCCAAACTAATCCTAATTGATGTTTGTTCTGGCATACTTTATGCATGCATTATGTATATATAAATCTTTTGTTTTGTTCTTGGTAAGGGTATTTTTTAGAATAATCACAACCCAAAAATTCTTTTCCAGAAAGATTTCTTTATTTTAATTGGCCTGTCTTTCTCATCAACAATTTCATATTTTATCACAGGTTCTTCTTTAAGAATTGGTGCTTTTTTTGCCAATTCTTTATTAAGTTCTTCAATTGCTCTTTCAACAGAAGTTCTTGAATATCCTTGTCCAATCAGCGCCCATTTCAGGGATTCAATCGTATAGCCCTTTTTCAAATTCTTTTTTAAGTAATCTACAATTTTTTTCCTGTAATTATACTCTTCCATAGAAAAAGAAAAGCGCTCAAGTTTAAAAATATAATTACACTATTTTATCCTTATTGGATTTATCTTTTTATAATACCTTATTGCGTGGTTAAGCCTTGGCAAAGTTTCTGCATGTATTGTCATGATTGTAGTTCCTTTTTTTATTCTATCTCCTACATGCACATAAAGATAAATTCCTGCAGATTTATCAAGAGGGCAACCAGCTTCTCTTGCAAGAGAATTTATTTTTTTATTACCTATACTAATGATCTTTCCTGATTTCTTTGCTCGGATATCGTGGGTGAATTTTGCTTTTTTCAGTTTTCTCAGATTTCCGTCCTGTGCTTTAATAATCTCTTTAAATTTCTTGAAAGCTTTTCCTGAATAAAGAATTTCTTCAGCCATTTTTATTCCGTGGCCTTTTTTTGCTTTTCCTGTCATTTCAAAAAGCTCTCCTGCAAGAAGAAGAGATTTTTTCTCAAGGTCTAAGGGTCCTTGTTCTTTAGGATTAAGAATTTTTATTATATCTTCTAATTCAAGAGCAGGACCAACTCCAGAACCAATAGGCTGACTTCCGTCACTAAGAATGCACTTAATATTTCTTTTGAAATATTTTCCAAGATATTCAAATTTTCTTTTCAGTATTAATGCTTTTTTTCTGTCAACTTTCGCACCTTTTCCATAAGGGATATCTATAAGAATATACTTGCTATCTGCTGCAAGTTTTTTTGACATTATTGAGGCAATCAGCTGCGATTCAGAGTCTATCTTCAGGGATTTTTCTATTCTGATTATTTTTGAATCTGCAGGAACCATACCAATAGCTCCTCCCCAAATCATAAACGCATTTGTTTTCTTTATTATTTTTTTAAGTTCTTTTACTGAAAATTCAACCCTGGCAATTGTTTCTATAACGTCGGCTGTTCCTGCTGCACTTGTTATTGCTCTTGAAGAATTTTTTGGCATAAGAAGTCCTGCAGAAGCACATATTGCAACAACTATTGGTGTTGTCCTGTTTCCAGGAACACCCCTGATAGAATGTTTATCTACAACAAATTTATTTCTGAATTTTAACTGGACTCCTGTCTTTAGAATAGCTTTTATCAGATAGATTGTTTCTTTCATAGTCATCCCATATTTATCTACAGCTGAAATAAAAAGAGCTATTTCTGAATCAGAAAGAGAATTATTCACAATATCTCTTATTATTATATTTATTTCTTTTTTTGATAAGTTTTTGTTACTTAATTTTTTCTTTATAAAATTCATGCTATTGGGAGGAATTAACATACTGACTTCAACTTTTTCTCCTATTTTTAAGTGTAAACGTTTTTTTAACTCAGAAGAAACAGCAATCTCATCTTTTCCTATAAGTCCTTTAATAACATCAATAACAGTTGAAATTTCTCTTGGATGTTTAGAAAGAGTTTTAATGTTTATCCTATCTTGTGGATGAACCCCTATTTTTTCTGCAGTTTTTTTATTAAGCATTGCTACAGGAAGTCCTGCAGACCATTTCAAAAGTTTTATTTTTAATTGCATCTAATCCTCTTTTTGTTTTTTATTGTTTTAATTATAATAAACTGGAGAAAATGGTTTTTATATTTTATTTAGGTGGTTTTTCTATTACTATTTCTGGTTTTGTTTTTCCTCTATATATCTCTAACAATATTAAAAGATAGGATATTATTAATGGACCTAAAAGAAGGCCAAGAACACCAAAGAAAAACAATCCTCCAATCATTGAGATTAAAAGTATTGCTGAATTTATTTTTGTTTTCTTTGAGACAATTAATGGTCTTAAAAAGTTATCAATTGTAGATGAAACAATACCAAAAGCAAGAACACCCCAAGCAGAAACCATGTTCCCTGAAAAGAAAAGATAAATTGCTAAAGGAACCCATACAAGCCCTGTTCCTACAATTGGAAGAATACCTGCAAAGATTGCGAGAAATGTAAAGAATAAAGCATTTGGAACTTTAAAAATAAAAAGCCCAATCCCTAATATGATACCTTGGATAATACCTATAACAATTTGTCCATAAACAAGTGAGGCTGTTATTCCTGAAGTATATTTTAATAATTTCTCCTCAACATCTTTTGAAAAAGGAAGAAGTGTTTTCACATACTCAAGAACTTTTTCCTTATCTCTAAGCACAAAGAAAAATGTAAAGAGAACTACTGTGAATTGAAGCAACAGCGCAGGAAGATTTAGTATTAGATTTGAAAGGGAATTAATCAAGGAATTAGTAATTTTAGAGGTGAAAGAAGATAAAATATTGCCAATATCTATAGAAAATTGCTCTGAAGCAAATAAATTCGGAAGAACTGATTTAAGGGGTGTTACAAAATCTATTTGTTGTGTTGCTTGAAATATTGTAAAGGCTTGTTTTATTAGAATTGGAGTTAAAAACCATAGTGGTAAAAAGAGAAGAGTAATTATGAATGCAATAATTAAAAGTACTGAAATATTTTTGAGTTTTGTGTGTTTGTAAAGCCAATCATAAACAGGGCTGAAAATAAAAGCAAGAATCAGGGCCACAATGATTGAGATAAGAATAGGCCTCATTATAAGGAAAGATAAAACTATTAAAAGACCGAGAATAATTGCAGTTATGATTTTTTTGAAATACACGTCATCCATTTTATCTTATGATTGATTATTAAAGTAAGAAGAAATTTATAAAGTTTTGTCCTCCTAAATGCATAAGATTTATAAGGAAAATTTGTTAAATAAACGTATGAATTTTATAAAGAAAATCTTTAGGAATGAACCTGATAATTTAGTTCACCTGCAGTTCCAGAAATTTAGTAGGGGTGAATTCAAAGATAGGGCTTTGATTAATGCTAAAAAATCAGGTAATAAATATATAATATCCACAACAGCTGAGTTTGCAAATGAATTTGTAAGGGTTGCTGCAGAAAAATTAGGCAACAATAAGACTAGGGTGACTGGTGCTATTGTTTCAATAAATAATCTTAAAGGACAGTTGGATTTTAAAGAAATAAAGCAGTTTCAAGGAGTTAAAAGATATCTTATTGATAAAGAAATGGGTGGGGATGAAATTCTTTCTCTTCTTGAAAAATTTCCAAAAGCATTTTTTGCTCTTAGTTTTAACTGTGATAAAAATTCCACGAATTTGAAAATAAAACCCAAATCACCAAAATCAGGAAAACCAGGAAAAAAAGGAGAAAATCCAAAGCCAAATTTTTGCAAAATGACTACAACTGATAAACTATTAGCAGAAGATTTTGTTTTTGAAGTGTCTGATTTTAAAAAAGCAGAGATAAATCATGAATTTATAATAAATGATATAATAAAGCCTGAGGGAGAAACAGATTATGCAAGGATAAGAGAGCTTGCAAAAAGAAAAGGTGAAATCATAAGAGAAGCTGAAATTGATGGAAGAATTCTGAGAAACAAGAAGGATTTTGAGGTTTGAACAACCTTTAAAAACCCTCTTTTTCTTGATATCTTATTCAGTATTCCAGGGCAAAAATAAAATGTTATCCGCTAAATCAATAAGAAATGCCTACAAGAAAATCACCAAGAAAAGGCTCTTTGCAGTTTTGGCCAAGAAAGAGAGCCAGTAAGTTTTTACCTAAAGTTAATTGGGATGCTATTAGTTCTGAAAAAAACCCTAAAGGATTTATCTGTTATAAGGCTGGGATGGCTTCTGCTTATGTAAAAGATGAAACCCCTGATTCTATGACTAAAGGAAAGAAAATTTCTACACCAGTCACGATTCTTGAATGTCCTCCCATAAAGATTTTTTCTGTCAGGCTTTATAAAGACGGAAAAGTTGTCAAAGAAATTCTTGTGGAAAAACCTGATAAAGAATTAAAAAGAAAAGTGAAATTGCCCAAAAGAAAAATAAAACAAATTGGTGAAATTAAAATCGAAAATGAGGGTATTGATGATGTAAGGATTTTATGTTATTCCCAAGTAAAAAAGACCGGAATAAAAAAGACTCCTGATTTAAGTGAAATAGGTCTTTCTGGAACTTTCGAAGAAAAATTTAATTTTGCAAAAGAAAATCTTGGTAAGGAAATTTCTGTTTTAAATATTTTTGAAAAAGGCGATTTAGTGGATTTAAGAGGATTAACAAAAGGAAAAGGATTTCAAGGTCCTGTAAAAAGATTTGGAATAAGGCTTAAAGACCACAAGTCAGAAAAAGGGAGGAGAAAACCTGGAAGTCTTGGTCCATGGCATCCTGCAAGAGTTACCTTTAGAGCACCAATGGCAGGACAGCTTGGAATGTTTACAAGAATTGTATATAATAATAAAATAATCGACATGGGAAAATCTGAAAACAAAAACTGGCTTAAAAATATAAAAAATTTCGGAAATGTAAAAACAGATTATCTTCTTATCAATGGTTCTGTACAAGGTGTTTCAAAAAGACAATTACTAATTACTGCTCCTTTAAGGAAAACAAAAAAACAACAAAAGAAAAATTATGAATTGATTGAGTTAAGATGAAAATGAAAGCTAAAATACTTGATATAAAAGGGAAAAAAACAAAAGAAATAGAACTTCCTGGAATTTTTTCTCAGCCAGTAAGAGAAGATATTGTTGCCAAAATCCTTGAATCTAAAAAAACCAAACAACCTTATGCTCCTTCTCTTGTTGCAGGAAAACAACATTCTGCATCTGGTAAAGTAATCCACAGAAGACATGTTTGGAAAAGTGGGTATGGACGAGGAAGTTCAAGAGTTCCAAGAAAAATACTCTTAAGAAGGGGTTCACAATTTAATTGGGTTGGTGCTGAAGTTGCTTCCACACGAGGAGGAAGAAGGGCACATCCTCCAAAAACAATAACTATGATTAACACGAGTAAAATAAATAAAAAAGAGATGAAAACTGCATTGGCCTCTGCATTAAGTGCAACAACAAATAGAAAAATTGTGACCTCAAAGTATGAAAAATTAACAGAAAAAGATATTGAAAATCTTCCTTTAATTGTTGAATCAAAAATTGTTTCATTAAAAACAAAAGATTTTATTTTTAGTTTGAGAAAAATTCTCGGGGAGAAACTTTTTTCGATTGTATCAAAAAAGAAAAAAATTAGAAGTGGAAAAGGAAAGTTAAGAGGGAGGAAATACAAAAGTAATGCAGGACTTTTAATTGTTACAGGAAGTAATGAAAAATTAAAAACAAGAGTAATTGAAGCAAAAAAAGTTAACAATCTTAGTATTATTGATCTTGCTAAGGGTGGTCTTGGAAGATTAACACTTTATACTGAAAATGCGGTTAAAGAATTAGGAGAAAAAATAAAATGATTGTTGTAGATTTAGAAACAAGTGGAGATAATTACTATAAATCAGGAATCTTACAAATAGGGGCTCTTGATTTAAAAAATCCTAAAAATACTTTTTATGGGGAAGCAAGACTTGGAGAAGATAATGAAATAGTTCAACCAAAAATCGTAAGTGCGAAAAAAGTTGAAAAAGTTTTAGGAATGAGTGAAGAAGAGATGAGAGATAGAAAAAGACAATCTGAAAAGGAATTGTTAGAAAAATTCTTTGAATGGATTAAAACAATTAAAATTAAAAACCTAATTTGTCATTGTCCTCAATTTGACCATAGTTTCCTTAAAGTAAAAGCAGAAAAATATGGCTTAAAAATTCCTTTTTACCATAGGACAATGGATTTACCTACAATTGCTATGGTCAGATATTTTCAAATTCATGGGAAATTTCTCATTAAAAAAGATTACATAAATATGGGACTAAAGAATATACTTGAATTTGTTGGAATAGTTTATGAAAGAACAATTCACAATGCACTTGAAGATGCAAAATTAGAAACTGAATGTTTCTCAAGATTAGTTTATGGAAAAAATCTTCTTCCAGAATACTCTAAATTCCCAATTCCAAAGGAGTTGAAAAAATGAAAATCCAACTAAAACCAATTGTTACAGAAAAAGCAGTGATGATGATAGAATCGCAGAATGTTTTAACATTTCAAACAGGAAAAGATGCGACAAAACCTGAGATAAAAAAAGAAATTGAAGATTTATTTAATGTTAAAATTGAAAAAATTAGATGTTTAATCAGGGGAGGAAAAAAGCATATTTATGCTAGACTTAAATCTCAGTTTGCTGCGCTTGATGTTGCAACCAAACTAGGAATCATGTAAAAATGGGAAAAAGAATAATTCAACAGGCAAGAGGGCACGGAAGCAGAACCTATAGAGTCAGAAGACTAGCTTTCAGACATGAATTAAAATATCCTGCAAAGCTTTTAGGAGAAGGAACAGTAATTAAATTATTCAACTCTCCAGGCCATTCTTCTCCATTAGCAAAAGTTAATTATGAAAAAGGCTTATTTTATATGCCTGCATTTAAAGGAATGATTGAAGGACAAAAAATAAATTTTGGAGTAAAAGAAATTAAAGAAGGGAATATTATTAGACTAGAACATGTCCCTGTAAAAACACCTGTTTATAATATAGAATCCAGACCTGGTGACGGGGGTGTTTTTATAAAAAGTGCAGGAAGTTCTGGAACAATCAATAGAATCGTTGGAAAAGATGTTTATGTTTTAATGCCGTCAAAAAAAGAAAAGAAATTCAACAAAAATTGTAGGGCAATTATAGGAGTTATTGCTGGTTCTGGCAGGCTTGACAAACCTTTAGTTAAGGCAGGAAAAATGTATCATGTTAAAAGATCTAAGGGTAAATTATGGCCGAGAACATCTGCTGTAAAAGTAAATGTAATAGACCATCCTTTTGGTTCAGGAAGAGGAAAAAATCCAAAGAGTAAAGTTGCTAAAAGGAATGCACCTCCTGGAAAAAAGGTTGGTTTGCTCAGACCTAAAAGAACTGGAAAGAGGAAATAAAAATGAAAACAGAACATATAGAAATAAAGAGAAAAGAGTTTACATACAGAGGAAAAACTCTTGAAGAACTGAAAAAACTGGATGTGAGAGAGTTTGCAAAATATCTTAGGTCAAGACAAAGAAGAAATGTTCTCAGACAATTCCAGAAACTTGAAGATTTTATCAGCTCGGCAAAAATTAAAATAAATAAAGATAAACCTATAAGAACGCATCAAAGGAATCTTACTATTGTTCCTGAAATGGTTGGAATGAAGATATATGTCCACAATGGAAGGAATTTCGTTCTTGTTACTATAACAGGAGAAATGCTTGGTCATAACCTTGGAGAGTTTGCTTTGACTCGTGCAAGGGTTAAACACGGAAAATCTGGTGTTGGTGCAACCAAGGGAACTAAATATAAAGCTAAGAAGTAAAATGGAAAAAGAAAATAAAAACAAAGAAAAAGAAACAGAAAAGAAAGAAGAAATTAAAGAAAAACCTGTAAAAGAAATAGAAAAGAAAGAAGAAATTAAAGAAAAAGGAAAATCAAAAGAAGAAAAGCCTAAGGAAGAGAAAACAGAAAAAAAGCCTGTTCAAGAAAAGCCAAAAAAGACCGGGAAAAAAGCTGAACTTGAAAAACCGAAAAAAACAGAAGCTGTTGTGAATATTCAGAATCTTCCGATATCAACAAAACATTCTGCAGCTATTTGTGGGTTTATTAAAAATAAAAAAATTGAAAATGCTATTGCAGATCTTGAGCAAGTGCTTGTATTAAAAAAACCAGTTCCTATGAAAGGGGAAATCCCCCATAGAAAAGGTAAAGGGATGATGTCAGGAAGATTTCCTAAAAAAGCCACACAAAATTTCATAAAATTATTAAAAAGTCTTTCAGCAAATGCAAATCACAATGGTTTAGAAGCTCCAATAATTGTTGAAGCTATTGCCAATATTGGCTCAAGACCTTATGGAAAATTTGGAAGAGTAAGAAAAAAGAGAACCCATGTTAAAATTAAAGTTAAAGAGGAGAAAGGGAAAAGAAAATGAGAACTAAATTCAATCGGAAACAATTAGAGAGGATCTTGCATATGTATAAACCTTCTACAGTTTATCTTCAGGAAGCAGAAATTCATTTTCCAACATTAAAAGCTCCCTTAGTATTCCCTAAAACTCCTATTTATTTAAAGGAAGGGTTGGGAATAACACATATTAATAATTCTGAAGTTGAAATGATAATTAATCAAGGAATGTTTGTATTTTATAGACGGGTTTTATTAGATGGGCAATTAAATTTCCCAAAAATATTAGAAGAAGAATTACCAAGCTATTATAACGAGATGTTCATCAAAAAAGAAATTGATTATTATGAGAGATTTACATCTAGAAATAAGACAGATTTGATTCTGACTTTAGAACATTTAAATACTCGTAAAATTGGTTCTGCTCAACTTATTTGGTGTAATTTATTAATTCCTAAATTTATGAAAGCAGAAATAATAGGGGGATTAAACTTTAATAAATAAAAATGGAAGAAAAAAATGTTTCCAAGTTTAAGAAAAATGAATTTTCTATTCGTGAATATGTAAGAAATTCCCTTGGAAAAGGAAGAGTAAGCAGGGTAAAAATAGAGTATGCTCCTATAGGAGAAAAAATAATTATTTCAACTAGTAAGCCAGGATTAGTAATAGGGAGGGGTGGAGAAAAAATAGAAGAACTTACTAGAATTTTGAAAAGAAAATTCGGTCTTGAAAATCTCCATATAGAAATAGATGAAATAAAAAAACCAGAATTTGATGCCCAACTAATGGCTGATGAAATTGCTCTTAGCCTCGAGAGATTTGGTCCTTTAAGATTTAAAGTTATTTCCTACAGAGCACTACAAAGAATTATGGGTGCGGGAGCACTTGGTGCTGAAATAAGATTAAGTGGAAAACTTCCTGGTTCAAGGGCAAAAACATGGAGATTTGCTCAGGGATATTTGAAAAAAACAGGTGATCCTGCAAAAGTGGTTGACAGAGCACAGGCTAGAGCACAGACAAAACCAGGAGTAGTAGGAATAAAAACCAGCATACTTTCACCTGAAGCTGTTTTAATAGATAGAATAAACATTGATGAAGAATGTCTTAAAAAAATCAAAAAAAATATTGGAACAAAAGAAGAAGCCAAAGAGAAAAAAGAAAATTCAAAGAATAAATCAAAGAAAAAGAAAAAACTGAAAAATGGCAATAAAAACAAGAGATCTTAGAAGAATGGATAATAAAGAAAGAGAGAGAAAATTTAAAGAATTGAAACTGGAATTAATAAAATCTAAGATTGCTTCACAAAAAAGTGGTTCAAAAGTGAAAGAAATTAAAAAAATGATTGCGAAAATACTCACACTCAATAAAAAATAACATGGAGATATGTCCAAAATGCGGCCTGCCTACACAGGCCTGTGTATGTGAACAGATTGTGAAAAGTTCACAGAAAATAAGAGTTACAACCGATAAGAAGAGATATGGAAAGATAGTAACTATTATTTCAGGGTTTGGAAGTGGAATCAACATAAAACAGATTACAAAAGATTTGAAAAGCCGTCTTGCTTGTGGGGGAACTCATAAAGGAGATAGTATAGAACTTCAGGGAAACCATAGGAAGAAGATAAAAGAAATGTTGGTTAAGCTTGGATTTGATGAAGATTCCATAGAAAATTGAAACACAGAGAAAAAACATACACAAAGGAAAAAAGAAAAATGAAAGAAAAAATGCCAAAAGCAGAAAGTAAGAAAGGAAAAGTAGTAATCAGAGATTTATGTAAAGATAGAGACTGTCCTTTCCATGGAAAATTAAAGGTAAGGGGAAGAACCTTTGAAGGAAAAGTAGTAAGAAAATTTCCTAGGAGAATCACTATAGGATTTGAAAGAATGACATATATAAGAAAATATGAAAGATATGCAAAATCAAAAACAAAGATTCATGCAAGACTTCCTATGTGCATAGAAGACAAAATAGATATTGGAGATATTGTATTGGTCAAAGAATGCAGACCTCTAAGCAAGATAATTCATTTTGTAGTCATCAAGAAAATTAAAGATAGAGGCACAAAATTAAAATGAAAGCGATTTCAGCAAAAGTAACAGCTGGATTAAATCTCGGAGCAACATTGATTGTAGCAGATAATAGCGGAGGAAAAATAGCTAGGCTTGTATCTGTAAAAAGAGGTAAGGGAAGAAAAGGTAGGCAGGGGCGTGCAAAGGTTGCAGACATGGTAAAGGTAAGCATAAGAAAAGGGGTTCCTGATATGAAGGGAAAAGTTTTTGATGGAATTATAATCAGGCAGAAAAAAACCTATAGAAGAAAAAATGGTGAAAGAGTGGGTTTTGAAGATAACGCTGTTGCAATACTTAAAGATGAAAAAGCAAATCCTAAAGGAACCCAGATTAAAGGACCTGTGGCAAGGGAGGTAATGGAGCGATGGCCTTCTGTGGCAAGAATTGCTTCAATTATATTATAAGATGAGAAAAAAATTCAGCACTAAATGGAAATCAAGCAAACAGCCAAGAAAACAAAGAAAATACATAGCTAATGCTCCCCTTCATATTAAAATGAAATTAATAAGTGTGAATTTATCCAAAGAATTAAGAAAAAAATATCAAAAAAGATCTGTTCCTTTAAGAAAAAAAGATGTTGTAAAAATTATGAGGGGAAAGTTTAAAGGAAAGAAAGGAAAAGTAATGAAAATACTATTAAAAACACAAAAGATAGAAATAGAAGGGATTCAAATTAAAAAACAAGATGGTTCAAAAGTAAATATAAACTTAAGACCTTCAAATCTTCAGATTATTGAATTAAACGTCGAGGATAAAAAAAGAAATAAGATTTTGAGTAAAGGAATAAAAGAAAAGAAACAAGAAGTGAATGTAAAGAAGACCGGGATAAAAAAAGAATTGCCAGGAGAAAAGAAATAATGCATTTAAAAAGACAAAAAGTGGCTAAAAGCTGGCCAATATATAGGAAAGGAACAAAATATGTAGTCAGACCAAGGGTTGATATTAAGAAAGGAATTCCTATCTTAATTGTTTTAAGAGATATGTTAAAGATAGTTCAAAACAGAAAAGAAGCAAAAAGAGCAATTCATATGAAATATGTTCTATTAAATAATAAACCTGTGACTGATGAAAGAGCTAGTGTTTTGTTATTTGATGTGTTAACTCTTATACCTTTAAAGAAAAGTTACAGAATAGGATTGTCAATCAACAAAAAAATTGAAATTAATGAAATAAAAGAAAAAGAATCAAACAATAAAATAGCAAAAATAATGAATAAAAAAATGTTGAAAGGGAAAAAGATGCAATTAAATCTTAGCGATGGAAAAAATTTCCTTTCAAATATCCAGTGTAATATTAATGATTCTGTTTTGATTAACTTTAAAGAAAAGAAAATAGAAAAGTGTATTCCTTTAAAGGAAAATTCAGAAGTTTTTGTGTTTGCAGGAAAACACACTGGAGAAAAAGGAGTTGTAAAAAAAATTAATATGGAAAAGAAAATGGCTGAATTAAATGTTAATAAAAAGCCAATTAATGTTTTAACTAAACAGATACTGGCAGTTAAATAAAAATGACTAAAGAATTAAATAAAAATCAGATAAATCCAATGAGGGAAATAAAAATAGAAAAAATTGTGTTGAGTATTGGGGGAACTGGAGAAGAGCTTGAAAAAGGATTCAAGCTTTTAAAAATCTTGACAGGAAAAACTCCTGCAAAAATGCAATCAAGAAAAAGAATTCCATCTCTTGGGGTAAGACCGAAACTAGAGGTGGGGGTTGTTGTTACAATAAGAAAAAATCCTGAAGAAACCTTAAGAAAAATGCTTTCGGCATTAGATAACACCCTTAAAAAAAGCCAAATAAGTGAGAATAATTTCTCGTTTGGGATAAAAGAATATATTGAAATCCCTGGAACAGAATACCAAAGAGATATTGGGATTAGAGGGCTGGATGTTACAGTTGCATTCCAGAGATGTGGTAAAAGAGTTAAACTAAAAAAAATAAAAAAGGGAAAAATTCCAAAGAAACAGGCAATTACTCACGAAGAAATAATCAAATTCATGGAGGAGAATTTTAAAACAAAATTTATTTAAAATGACGGCAAGTGATTGGAAAAAAATCTTAAAACAACTGAAGAATAAACCTGAAAAGATACAGAAATTCTTAAAGCACAATAAACCAAAAGAAAGAAAGATAGGACTGGCAAAAAGGAAATGTGAAAGATGTGGAAGATTTGGAGCTCATATTAAATCATATGGATTAAATTTATGCCGACAGTGTTTCAGAGAAATTGCTGAAGAAATCGGTTTTAAAAAATATAATTAAAATGATAAAAACATTTACGTTTGAACAACAAAAAGCAATACAAGAAAAAGTTGGTCAATTAAAAAAAATTATGGATGGGACTTTAAAACCTTATGAACTTGCTGGATTAATAACTAAAAGAAGATTGGATTGGTTAGAAGAAAACAGAAATCTGTGGGGGGAGCATGACTTATCTTTAGAAGATGCTTATAAGTTATTAATATATTATCACATGAAAATTGAAGAGGGAATTTTAATTAATAAAAATGGAAAGCTATTAGAGATAGAATGTAAAAATTTCTGCCCTTATTTGGAAGCATGTAAAGAACTTAATTTAGATACAAGATTTGTTTGTAAAGAGATAAATGAGCCTTCATTGAGAGCTTTTTTCCAAAAAATTAATCCAAATATTCATTTTTCAAGAGATTATAATAAAATTCGTCCATACTCAGATTGTTGCTTAGAATCTTTGGAGGAAAAATAAAATGTCACAAGATATTGTTGCAGATGCACTAAATATGATGAGAAATGCTAAAAAAGCTAGAAAAGAGCTTGTAAAAGTAAATAGAATTTCAAAACTTTTAATTGAAATCCTAAAAATAATGAAACAATATGAGGTTGTAAAAAAATATAAAATTGACCTTAAAAACAAATCTGTAGAAATAACTCTTGGAAATTTCATGGAATGCGGGGCGATAAAACCAAGATTCACAGTAAAAAAAGACCAGATTGAAAAATATAAAAGAAGATATTTGCCTGCAAGAAATATTGGTGCACTTATCTTATCAACTAATAAAGGTTTAATGACCCATGAAGAAGCTTTTGAAGGAGAAATAGGGGGGAGCTTAATAGCTTATTTTTACTAAAATGACAACCAAAAATTTGATAATGAAAGTATTGAATAAAAAGATGGAAAGTGTGGAAATAATGAAAAAATTAGAAGAAATAGGACATAACTTAACTTATGACACTATATCTAGAAATCTCAAACAAATGGCAGAAGGAGGAATATTAATTAGAAAAGCAGAAGGAGGAAGCATCAACCAATATACTGGAAGGAGGCATTGGAATTATTATTACAAAATAAAATGAAAAAAGAACTTTATCAGAAAATAGAAATCCCAGAGGGTATTGAAGCAGAAATAAATGAAGCCACTCTAAAAGTTAGTGGGCCTAAAGGAGAAAACGAGAAAAAATTTAACATAAATACTTTGGAGTTTAAGAAAGAAGATAACAAAATAATCATAGGAAATAAAAAGGCAACAAAAAAAGAAAAGAAACTTATGAATACAATTGCTTCACATATAAAAAATATGATTAAGGGTGTGCAGGAAAAATTTGAATATCAACTTAAAATTTGTTTTAGTCATTTTCCTATTACTGTGGAAATAAAAGACAAGGAAGCTATAATTAAGAATTTTCTTGGAGAAAAAATACCAAGAAAAACAAAAATTCCAAAAGGTGTTGAAGTTGAAATCGATAAGGACATAATAAAAGTAGAGTCTATCAGTAAAGAACTTGCAGGCCAGGTTGCTGCAAACTTTGAAATTGCAACAAAAATAAGAAAAAGAGATAAAAGAGTGTTTCAAGATGGAATTTTCATAATAAATAAAGCAGGGAGAGAGATATAATGGCAAAATTTCTAAGAAGAACTTGGAATAGGTATAATAAATTAGGAAAAAGAAGCAAGAAAAAACAAGTTTGGAGAAGACCAAAAGGAAGAGACAACAAAATGAGAGAAAAAAGAAAAGGATCTCCAATGGTTGTTAGTGTGGGATATAAACAAAAGACGTCTGAAAGAAAGAATATTAGAGTGGTAAGAAACATCAGGGATTTGGAAAAAATCAAAAAAAATGAAATAATAGTTATAGGGAATATTGGGAAAAAGAAAAAGATAGAGCTTGTGAAAAAAGCCATGAAAATGAGAATTTCTATTCAAAATGTTAATATTAAAAAATTCTTAGAAAAATCTGAAAAGCAAAAGGAAAAAGAACAGAAAAAAGAAAATTCAAAGAAAAAAACAGAAAAGAAGGAGAAAAAAACAAATGAATCTAAGTAAAAAGAAAGAACTTGCAAAAAGAACTTTTAATGTTGGAGAAGGCAGGATAATTTTTGTAGAATCCAGGCTTAATGACATTAAAGAAGCAATTACAAAACAAGATATGAGGGATTTAAGGCAAGATAAGGCAATAATTATAAAAGAAAAAAAAGGAAGAAAGAAAGTCATAAGAAAAAGAAGAAGAAGTGTAGGAAACATAAGGAAGAAAATGAAAACAAGGAAAAAAGATTACGTGATTCTTACAAGGAAACTAAGAAAATATGTTGCAGAAATGAAACATCAAGGAAAAATATCAAAAGAAGAAGTTGATGATATAAGAAAAAAAATAAGAAATAAAATGTTTAGAAGTAAATCACATCTTAAAGAATATATTGGGGGCTTGAGGAAATGAAAACACTGAAAAGAAGAAGAAAAGAACACAAAACAGATTATTTGAAAAGAATCAAGCTACTTAAAAGTGGCTCTCCAAGAGTTGTATTTAAAAAAACAAATAAATACATTATAGCTCAATATATCAAAAGCAAAGAAGCCCAGGATAAAATTGAAATAGGGGTGAATTCAAAAATACTTCTTAAATATGGTTGGCCAGAGGATTTTAAAGGAAGTTTTAAGTCAATTCCTGCTTCTTATCTTATAGGATTATTGATTGGGAAAAAAATTCTTGAGAAAAAACTTGAAAAACCTGTTGTTGATTTTGGAATGACTAGAGTTTTACATAAAAACAGAGCTTTTGCTTTTTTGAAAGGATTAAAAGATTCTGGGATTAAGGTAGAATGTAAAGAAGAGTTTTTTCCAAATGAAGATAGAATAAAAGGAAAACATCTTAAAAAAGACTTTTCAAAAATATTTGAGGAAATTAAATCAAAAATACAAAATGAAAAATGACTCAAAAGAAAAAGAAATCTGAAGAAAAACAGAAAATCAAGGCTTTAAAAAAGACTGTGGAAGCTCATAAAACACTCTCAGAAGAAGAAGCTGAAAAAAAAGCAGAAAAAATCAAAGAGATTACAGAAAAATTAATAGATAAGGAAACTAAAAAAGAAAAGAAAAAACAAGAGGTTGAAAAAGAAAAAAGAATCACTAAAAAAGAAGATGATGAGAAAGAAAAGAAAAGTGAAAAAGAACTAGCTATTGAACAAGCTAAGAAAGAAGTAATTTCTGCATGGGAGCCAAAGACAAAGCTTGGAAGAGAAGTAAAAGATGGGAAAATAAAAAATATTGATGAGATTCTTGATAATAACAGAAAAATTCTCGAGGAGGAAATTGTAGATTCCTTGTTAGATCTCCAAACAGATTTAATATTAATAGGTCAGGCAAAAGGGAAGTTTGGGGGAGGGAAAAGAAGAGTATGGCGACAGACCCAGAAAAAAACCAAGGAAGGGAATATACCTGTCTTCTCTACTATGGCAGTTGTTGGAGATGAAAACGGTCATGTTGGAATTGATGTTGGAAAAGCAAAGGAAACTCTCCCTGCAAGAGATAAAGCACTACGAAAAGCAAAATTAAATATAATAAAGATTAAGAGAGCATGTTCTAGTTTTGATTGTGCGTGTTCAGAACTCCACACTGTTCCTTTTAAAGTCAATGGGAAAGTAGGAAGCTGCAGGGTTGTATTAATTCCAGCACCCCAAGGAACAGGTCTTGTAGTTGGGGGAGAACTAAAGAAAATATTAAAACTTGCAGGAATAAAAGATGTCTACAGCAAGACTTTTGGGAAAAAAAGAACAACTTTTAATCTTATAAAAGCATGTTTTGATGCTCTTAAAAAAACAAACTTAGAAAATAAAGAAAAATGAAAATGATTTGTGTTATAAGGATTAGGGGGCAAGTTGGGGTTGATAAAGACGTGAAAGAAACCCTATATAGATTGAGATTAAGAAAAAAATATTCATGCATAGTTATTAATCCTACAAAAGAACAGCTTGGAATGATAAAAAAAATGAGAAATTTTGTTGCTTTTGGCGAGATAAAAAAAGATGTGTTGGAAAAATTGATTGAAAAAAGAGGTCAAATAATCAACAAAGAAAAAAAGATTGAAGTAAAAAAAGTTGTTGAAGAACTAGAGAAAGGAAAAAAATATGGAGAATTAAATCTCAAACCTTTTTTCAGATTGCACCCTCCTAGAAAAGGAATAAAAAGCAAACTGCATTTTCCAAAAGGAGTTCTTGGAGATAATAAGGAAAAAATAAATGAGTTAGTTGAAAGGATGTTGTAATGGTAAAACTAGTTAGTGCGTGTTTACTTGGAATAGAATGTGCATGGGACGGAAAAAACAAAGCTAATGAGGATATTACGGGACTTCTAGAAAAAGAAATTTTAATTCCTGTTTGTCCTGAACAATTGGGGGGGTTACCAACTCCGAGGATGCCTTCAGAACAAAAAGGTGCAAGAGTTTATTCAAAATGTGGAGAAGATGTAACTAATTATTTTATTAAAGGGGCTAAAGAAGTTTTAAGGCTGGCAAAATTATATAATATTAAAGAAGCAATTTTAAAACAAAAAAGTCCTTCTTGTGGCTGTGGGCAAATTTATGATGGAACTTTTTCTGGCACTATTATCAATGGTGCTGGTGTAACAACTGCATTATTAAAAAGAAATGGAATTAACGTCATAAGTGAAGAGGAAATTTAAATGAAAACGCGTAAAAGAAAAAAGGCATCGAGAATGCATGGACATGGTAGAGGAACCCATGGATGGGGTGAGAGAAAAAAACATAAAAAATCCGGGCATAGAGGGGGAATTGGTATGTCTGGTTCTGGAAAAAGATCTGATCAAAAAAAGACACTAGTAATAAAAATCCATGGTCACAAATATTTTGGAAAACAAGGAGTTACAAGCAGAAAAACACAAAAAGATAAAAGAAAAAGAATAAACCTCAGAGATATTGAAAGCAATTTAAAAAAATATGGAAAGAAAACTGAAAAAGGATTTGAAATAAATCTTGAAGATTATAAAATTCTTGATAGTTCTAAAAAGTACATGCTAAAAAATAAATTAATTATAAAAGCTAAAGAGGCTTCAAGCCCAGTATTAGAAAAAGTGAAAAAATCTGGTGGAATGATTATTTTGAGAAGAAATAGGGAAGAAAATAATAAAGAAAAAAAGCAAATAGTTAAGAATAACAAAGAAAAATAAAATGAATTTCAAAAAAATTTTTAATTATATTCCAGAAATAAAAAAACCTGATGAAAAAAAGCTTAGTTTTAATGTAAAGGCAAAATGGACCTTAATCGTTTTGGCTGCATTTTTTGTTCTGGCAAACATACCTCTTTTTGGACTTTCTGAAAACGCTTTGGCACGTTTTGAATTTTTAGCTATAATTCTTGGTACAGAGTTTGGAAGTATTATTTCTCTTGGAATAGGTCCTATTGTTATGGCTTCTATTATCTTACAGCTCCTTACAGGTTCAAAAATACTTAATATAGATACAACAACATCTGAAGGAAAGAAATTTTTTCAAGGACTTCAGAAAATCCTGGTTTTCTTTTTCATAGTTTTTGAAGCGCTTGTTTATGTTTTAATGAGGGGGCTTCAGGCAGCACCAGGATTTACAGGGCTTCTTATATTCCAACTTATTCTCGGAGGATTAATTATTTTTTATATGGATGAGCTTACAACAAAATGGGGTTTTGGTTCTGGTGTTAGCTTATTCATTGCTGCAGGAGTTTCATGGAGGCTAATAACCAGTGCCTTCCAGTTTCTCGATATGCAAGGAAGAAACTGTCTGTTAAATTTCAAAACAGTTCCTTGTACAGGAAAAGTGTTTGTTCTTATACAATCTGTGATGAATCAATTTCCTATAGAGCTTTTATCAGCTGCAGCAGCAATACTTATAACTCTGATAATCTTTATGGTTATTGTCTGGGCCCAGTCTTTAAAAGTTGAAATTCCATTGTCTTTTGGAAGAATTAGGGGATATGGAGTTAAATGGCCTTTATCGTTTTTCTATACCTCTGTTATTCCTGTTATTTTAACAGCTGCTTTAATAGCAAATATACAGCTTTTTGGAGGTATTATTGACAATGCTGCAGCTCCTTGTATTGAGGGGATAGCAGAACAATGTATTGGGAGTGCAAAAATTGCATCTTACTTCACTTTCTTAGGGAGATTTATTGGAGGAACTCCTATTTCAGGTCTTGCATTCTGGGTTGGTTCAACTAATCTTTTAGAGTTAATTATTAGAGGGGGGTTTTTACCAATATATTTACTCCAAGGGTTAACACATGTCTTATTTTTCATGTTTTTCTCTACACTTTTTGCGATTTTTTGGGTTAAAACATCTGGAATGGATTCAAAAAGCCAGGCACACAAAATTGCTGCTTCTGGATTACAAGTGGCAGGATTTAGGCAGGATGAGAGGATACTCGAGAGTATACTTGATAGATATATCATGCCTTTAACTGTAATGGGAGGTCTTGCAATAGGTTTTCTTGCAGCAGTAACTAATTTACTTGGGGCTTTGGTTTCAGGGACAGCAATTCTTCTTGTAATAATGATTATGTACCAATTTTACCAGAATATTGCACAGCAACACGCAATGGACATGCATCCTGTAATGAGAAAGTTTGTGAAGGCGTGATTACAATCCAAGCCAAATCTTTTAAAAACCAATTATCCTTTAATTTCGTATGAACAAAGAGGGAAGTTTTAAAGGAATTTTTATTGTAATGCTTATTGCCTTGATGATTGCTTTTTTTTGGGAGAGTGTTTCATGGATAAAAAATGCAGCTCATGCAGTTCTTGATCCAACCGTAGGAATACTTCTTAATTGGAATTTAACATTTGGGATGACTGTAATTATTATTTTAATAGCTATACTCATGACTCTTGTTCAAAAATATGGCACAGACCAGAAAACACTTAGAGAAATGAAAAAAGAGCAAAAAGAACTTCAAGCAGAAATAAAAAAAGTTAAAGAACATCCTGAAAAAATGATGGAATTGCAGAAAAAGCAATTTGCATTTATGCCAAAAATGATGAAACTAAGCATGAGGCCTATTATGTATACTTCAATACCCTTAATTTTATTCTTTAGATGGTTCATGGATTTTTTTAATACAATGGGAGATGTGAGATTTTTTGGTTTTTTAAGCTGGTTCTGGTTTTATATCCTGGGTTCAATAATTTTCAGCGCTGTTTTAAGAAAGATTTTTAAGGTAGTTTAAAAATATAAAGAAATGGAAAAACAAGAAAAACAGGAAGAGCAACAAGAACTTATGTTTAAGTTGAGCATGTTTGAGCAACAGATGCAGCAACTTCATCAACAACTACAGTTAATTGAAAAAAATATACTTGAGTTGAATTCTTTGGATTTTGGCATGGATGAAATTAAAGGTTCTGTGGGAAAAGAGATTCTAGGACAGCTGGGAAGAGGAATTTTTGTAAAAGCAAACCTCATATCAGAAGATTTGATTGTTGATGTTGGGAATAAAAATTTTGTGAAAAAAAGTATTATTGATACAAAAAAGATTATAAAAGAACAGATAGAAAAACTCCACCAGATAGAAAAAGAATTAAAAGATAAACTTGAGGAAATTAATGAAGAAATGACAGGATTAGTTCTTAATTCTTCAACAAATTAATCTTCATTTTAGAGTAGTAATAAAAGAGAAAGATTTATAAGGTATAAACTTTCTATAAACTTATGGTAAACTTATTACAGGATATTTTGACAGGATGGAAACGTATTAATCTTCCTACTTATAGAGCTTTACAAGAAGAGATAAAAGAATCAGAAGATTATTCTTATTCTATTGATGGTGAAGAAGAAACACGCCAAAAAGGTTTGTTAATGAGTAAAGCATATAAATTTAAGAAAATAGGTTCTGCAAAAATTAGTCTTCAACTAAGGGGAATTAAAAAATATCTTGGTAGTTCTGTATGGGTTGAGAAAGATCGAATTGTACTTGAAAAAGGAACAATTTCTAGGAAAACATTAGAAAAACTAACTGAAATTTAACCATTATGAGTAATGAAGTCTTATTAACAAGTTCTTCAATATAAAAATTAGTCTTCCAGTCTTTTCAAAAATTTGCCATAAGGTAGAATTCCAAATTCAGAAACAATTGCTTTTATATGTTTTTTTGGAACAAATGAAAAAGCAGGGTTTTTTATTTTAATTTTCACCGGAGCTTTTTTCCATACCTCTTTAACGCTTCTTTGCTCCATTTTTACTGGTTTTGGTGTAAATTTCCATGAACCTGCAAAAATATAAACAGGAATTTTATTTTCATGAGCTATGTGAACAAACATGCTGCTTCCTATTTTATTTATGATTCCATCTTTCAACAAAGCATCTGCACCGATAAAAAATTTAGTAGCTTTTTTTGTTCCTTGTTTTTCTGTAAGAGCGACTTGGGCTGCAGAATCAATAAAAAAAGTTGATTTTATTCCTGCTTTCCTCATTTCCATAATAGTTTTTCTTCCCTGATACAAAGGTCTGGTTTCAGTAGCATAAATCTCAAATTTTTTTCCTTTTTTCTTCGCATATACTAAGGCCTTGTTTACGGTTGAAGAATGGCAATGTGTAAAAATCACGTCATTGTTTTTAATTATTTTCAGCATAAACTGGTTTATTTTTTCTTGAGTATCATCAAAATACTCCATAATTTCCCTATAAGACTTTTCTTTTGTTTTGTCTAATACATTTCTAAGCAAGGGTTCTGTTGGTCTTAAAGAGAGAAGTTTTTTCTTTGATTTTTTTGTAGGAATCAAAAAATACGCATAAAGAGCTTTTTTTGCAATGTTTCTTGCTCCTTGAATCTTAATATCTTTTATATCTTGAACAATTTCATTAAATATTTTTTTCTTTTTTGTTTTACTCATATCCCCTATTTTATTCATAAATTATTAAACTTAAGAAAGTTTAAAAATTCTCTTTTTTTATTCTCTTTATGTTAGAAAGTATGGTTAATCCAAAAAGAGTTGAAAAAGGGCCGTGGAAAATGTTTTTTATAGGGATTATTTATGCTTCTCTTTCTCTTTTGCTTGTAAACTGGTTCTTCTCAAAAGATGTTGTTCTTTCAAAATACTCTGGAATGATTGTGGTTACTTTTGCTGTTATGTTTTCCCTGCCTTTTATGTATTATATAATAAAGAAAGAAGAAGCAGAAGATGAAAAAGTGGTTGGATTTTTAAGTGTATGGAAAATTCATAAAGACGCAATTTTTGCGCTTATGTGGCTCTTTATGGGTTTTATTATTGCTTTTTCATTTTGGCATATTGTCCTTGGAGATTCAAATCTTTTTAATGCACAGATAGAAACTTATTGCAGAATAAATAGTCCTGGAAATATTCCTGGATGTATTGAAAGATATAATTTTGCAAAAACAACATCCTCAGCATCAGGTGCTGTAACAAAAGAAATAAGATTTCTTTCAATAATTGAAAATAATGTTTATGTTATGATATTTACCTTACTCTTATCCTTAATCTTTGGGGCGGGAGCTATATTTGTTCTTACATGGAATGCCAGTGTTATTGCTACTGCAATAACTGTTTTTACAAAAAATACAATACAAGAAATCCCTTTAGGAATTTTACGGTATATGATTCATGGATTTCCAGAGATTGCAGCTTATTTCATAACAGCTCTTGCAGGGGGAATTTTTGGAGTAGGAATTATTAGAAACGGTATACGTGGCAAAAGATTTATCCATGTTCTAGAAAATACAGTTATTCTTTTATTTATTGCCTTAATAATTCTTCTGATTGCTGCTATCATAGAAGTTTATTTTACCCCTATTCTTTTTTAGATGGATTTTAAATAATTCAATAGAATGTATTTCTATAAAATTTAAAAATGGAATATGGCTTAATTAATTATGAGTTTACTTATTGGTTCATTGATTATTAGTTTTCTTTTAACATTTATCACAATTCCTTTCTGGATAGACAAAGCTAAAAGAGCAGGGCTTGTTTGGGAAGATATGAACAAACCAGGAAAACCAAAAAATGTTGCTGGTTCTGGGGGGGTAGTTGTTGTTATTGCTTTCATCATCGGGGTTTTTTATTATGTTGCTATAAGGACTTTTATTATAAAAGATTTTGATTCAGTAAATCTTTATATTTTTGCTTTGTTAAGTGTGGTTCTTATTTTATCAATAGTTGGGATTATGGATGATTTGCTTGGCTGGAAAAACAAGGGCTTATCAAGAAGAACAAGAATCTTACTTGCGTTTGTCGCTGCAATTCCTTTGGTTGTGATTAATGCAGGAACATCAACAATAAATCTTCCATTTTTCGGGTTAGTGGATTTTGGACTCATTTATCCATTGCTTTTAATTCCCATAGGAATTGCAGGAGCAACAACGACTTATAATTTTTTAGCAGGTTATAATGGGTTAGAAACTGGACAAGGAATTCTTATACTTGGGTTTTTTTCTTATGTTGCTTATATTTCTGGCTATGCTTGGCTTAGCTTGATTGGCTTAACCATGGTTTTTGCATTGCTTGGGTTTTGGTTTTATAACAAATATCCTGCAAAAGTTTTTCCAGGGGATTCCTTAACATGGACAATCGGGGCGCTTATTGCAGGCATGGCTATTCTAGGACATTTTCAAAAGTTAGCTGTTTTTGTCTTTATTCCGTATATAATTGAAACAGGGTTAAAACTCCGTGGAAAACTTGAAAAACACTCGTTCGCTAAACCAAATAAAGACGGAAGTTTAAAAATGCCGTACAAAAAAATTTACGGTTTAGAACATCTTGCTATTTACATTCTTAAAAAAATAAAGCCAAGCAAAAAAGTTTATGAAAGTGATGTTGTATACCTTATCCATGGATTCCAGATATTTATAATAATTCTAGCTTTTTTTATATTTTTATAAGTAATAAAATTCAAACCAAAACATTTATGAATAAGTAATTATTAGTGATTATTAGTCACTAAATTGGAAAATGGCAGAAGTTAAAATAGATGATGAACTGTATAGTAGAGTATTAAAATTAATAAAACAAGGTGAAAATAGATTTGATTTTCCAACTGTTAAATCCTTTGTCGATAAAGCTGTGCTTAAAATGTTAAAATCCTTAAAGAAAGAAAAGGGTGAAACTTGATAAAACTTTTAAATTGATTTAAATTAAAGATAAAAATGGATGAAGATAAAATAGAAATAAGTGGGGAAGAAAAAAAGGATGTAATAAGTATTAATACTACAGAAATAAAAAAAGGGCTTGGCACTGCGATTGATTTTTTCAAAAATAAAAAAGTGCAGAACATATTGATTATTGTTCTGCTTCTTTCAGTAATAATTTTTGGGGTATGGATAAGAACACTAAACCTTGGTCTTCTTATTGACCAAACAACAGGGGAATATATTCCTCTTGCCTTAGATCCTTTTTATTTCTTAAGAATAGCTGAGACAATTATAGAGCAGGGCGGTTTGCCTGAAGTTGATGTAATGAGATATCCTTCTTTAGGACTTGGATTTATTCATGAAATTCTTCCCCAAACAGTGGTTTTTCTATATAATATAATAAGCATTTTTGACAAAGAAATTACTTTGCGGTTTGTTGATGTTATTTCCCCTGTAATTTTCTTTGCTTTGGGTTTGTTTGTGTTCTTTTTTTTAATTTATACTCTAACAAAGTCAAAAATAACTGCGTTGATAAGTTCTGCATTTTTAGCATTTATTCCTCCGTATCTCTACAGAACCTTAGCAGGATTTTCAGATCACGAAGCAATTGGTATGTTTGCCTTTTTTTTTGTTCTTCTTGGGTATGGATTATCTTTAAAATTTCTTGAGAAGCAAAAAGAGAAAAAAGAGATGGTAAAAATACTTTTATTTGGTTTGTTAATAGGATTTCTATCTGCATTTGCTGTGGCTGCCTGGGGAGGTGGGGCAAATTTTATTTTCATGATTATTCCACTATCTTTTGGATTATTTTGGTTAGTTAAAACACAGGATTTAGAAAAAATAAAGAAAAAACAATTACAAGGATTTTTGCTTTTTTATTTTATATGGATAATTTCAAGCATTTTATTTGGGTTAATTTATGGCTTTTCATTTTTGGAAATGTTTACTAGGGTTATGTTGCGTCCTTCAGGATTAATTTCTGGAGCAGTCTTGCTATTTATCTTAACAGATTTCTCGCTTATCTTGTTTAAGAATAAAATTAATTTTATTAAAAAGAAAAATTTAGAAAAATACAGGATATTTTATAGTTTTTTGATTTTTTTAGCAATCGGGGTAACTTTTCTTATTTCTCAAGGAAGTTTATTTTCTCTTATTTCTAATACCTTTAATAGCTTTCTGAGTCCTTTCGGGGCCGGCAGAATAGGTCTAACAGTTGCAGAGAATAAACAACCTTTTTTAGTAGATTGGATTAGCCAGATAGGGAAGATTTTTTTCTGGACATTTTATCTTGGAATGCTTTTTGTCGGATTCAATATTTCAAAAGGGATAAGTAAAAAGAAAAATAAAATTCTTTTTTCTTTATTATGGATAGTCATGATTTCAGGAATTTTATTTAGCAGAATTTCTCCTACTTCAATACTTAATGGAACAACTTTTATAAGTAAATTATTTTATTTTGGGGGTTTATTTTTATTTTTAATTTATGCTATATGGGTTTATTTTAAGGATGAAATAAAGATAGATGGAAGACTTTTGCTTTTATTTTCATGGCTTTTCTTTATCTTAATTGCAGCAAGAGGTGCTATAAGATTATTTTTTGTCATAACTCCTTTTGCAGCTTTTATGGGAGGATATGCTATTTCAAATCTATTTTGCTATGCAAAAAAAAGCAAGGATGAACTTGCAAAGATGATTTTAGGAGTACTTTTCATAGTAATTCTTATAGTGGCTTTAATCAGTTTTAATAATTTTGTTGCTATAACTTCTGTTCAGGCAAAGAATACTGGTCCTTCTGCAGGTTTTCAGTGGCAAAATGCAATGGCTTGGGTAAGGGGAAATACCGCTGAAAATTCTATATTTGTTCATTGGTGGGATTATGGTTATTGGGTCCAGTATCTTGGGAAAAGACCTTCTGTAACAGATGGGGGGCATGGAACAGGTTATTGGGACCATCTTATTGGGAGATATCTTCTTACTACACCACAGCCTGAGACCGCGCTAAGTTTTATGAAGTCGCATAATGTTTCCTACTTATTAATTGATCCTACAGACCTTGGAAAATATCCTGCTTACAGTATAATTGGTTCTAATGAAAATGGAAATGACAGAACTTCCCAGATACCTATTATGCTATTAGACCCACAGCAAACACAAGAAACTGCTGATAAAGAAATAAGGGTTTATCAGGGGGGGTCTCTTGTTGATGAAGATATTATTTATAATCAGGAAGGACAAAAAATATTTTTGCCTGCAAACAAAGCAATAATCGCAGCAACAATTTTAGAGGTTTCAAGAACAGGAAATCAGATTTCAATAAGTCAGCCTAAAGGTGTCTTCATTTATAATAATCAGCAGATAATCATCCCTATTAGATACATTTACTTCGGAGAACAGATAATTGATTCAGGACGTGGTTTGGACGCTGTTGTTAGAATAATTTCTTCTGCATCTTCAACAGGAACTAATATTCAAGTTGATAATTTGGGATCAGTTATTTATCTTTCACCAAAGGTTTCAAAGAGCCTTTTTGCACAGCTTTATCTTATGAATGATCCCTTCAATAATTACCCAACAATAAGGCTAGCATATGGTCAAGATGATCCTATTATTGCAAGTTTAAAAGTTCAGGGATTAAATTCTGAAGAGTTTATTTTCTTTAATGGCTTCAGAGGGTCAATAAAAATCTGGAAAGTAGATTATCCAAACAATATTATTGCAAAAGAGGAATTCTTAAGAAGAAGTGGGGAATATGCAGAGTTTGATGATATACAATTTGTAAGATAAAGCAAATTCATAGATTTAAGTTTAATAAACCTTATAAAGATTCTAAATCAGTTAAATTATCAGGATTTTCAAAATGATTATAATTGTTATCGGAACAAAGGCGGAGCTTATCAAATGCATGCCAATTATGCTGGAATTACAAAAGCAAAAAAAAGATTATTGGTTTATTCATACAGGGCAACATCCTTTAGGAAAAGCTTGTGAAGATTTTGGAGTAAAAAAGCCAGATTTTATTGTAAGTAAAGAACCTAAAATAAGCACAAAATTCTGGTCAAAAATAAATAGAATTTCTTTGTTTTGGTTTTTTCAGATGATTCCAAAAATAAGAAGATTAATTAAAAGGATTAAACCAGAATATGTAATTTATCACGGGGATACGATGAGCACTGCTGCTGCAGCTATTGCATCTTCAAAATTATTAAACTCTAAAAAAACATGGAAAAACATTCATTTAGAGGCTGGTTTAAGGTCTAGCTCTCTATTTGAACCTTTTCCAGAAGAAATTTCAAGGCAGATTAGCGACAGATTTTCTGATATTCTTCTAGCTGTTTCAGATTTAACTGAAAAAAATCTTCAGAAATATAAAAACAAGAAGAGAATAATAAAGACTGGTAACACGATAATTGATTCTGCTTTTATTTCATATAACAAAGCAAAAAAGATGAAATTCAAAAAATCAGAGGGAAAATATGCCTTAATTAACCTCCATAGACATGAAAATTTAAACAATAAAGAAAGACTTGGAAAGATTATAGAAATAATCAGAAATATAAAAATAAAGGCAATCTGGCCTTTACATGACAACACTGCTTATTTTTTAAAAAAATATGGTTTAATGGGAAAGATTAAAAAAATGGAAAATATAAATATTATTCCTTTAACAGATTATTTTTATTTTATATTTTTGCTTGCAAATTGTGAGTATCTTATTACTGATGGGGGTTCAATTCAAGAGGAAAGTCTTGTTTTAAAAAAACCATGTATTTTGCTTAGGAAAAAAACAGAAAGGCTGGAGGGGCTTTCTACAGGAATAAATTTTTTAACAAGATTGGATATAAATTATACAAAAAATATAATAAAGAAAATAGAAGGTAATAATTTAAAGATAAAAAAATTTAAAAATCCTTATGGAGAAAAAGGAATAAGTAAAATGATTGCTGAGAAATTGAAATGAAAAGTGTACTTGAAAAAATAAATCTTTGGCAAAAGGGTATAAAAGAAAGTGATAATGTTTTAGATATTGGTTGTTGGGATGGTTCTAGATTAAAAAAACTCCAAGGAAAGTCAAATGTTTTTGGGATGGAACTTGATGAAAATAAAATTAATTTAGCAGAACCAAAAATAAAGAAAAGGATTAAATTAGGGGATGTCACAAAAGAAATACCTTATAGTAAAAAATTTGATTGGGTTTTTTTAACAGAAGTATTAGAACATGTTTCAGATGACTCAAAAGCTTTAGCTAATATAAACAAGTCCTTAAAGAAAAAGGGTAATCTTATTCTAACCACTCCAAAATCTACAAAATATCTTGAATTTTGGGATCCTGCATGGGTTAAATGGAAGTTTTTAAGAGGTCAAAAACACTATCATTATACAAAAGAAGAGTTATTTGGAAAATTAAATAATAATGGTTTTAAAATTAAAGAGTATCATATCATGGGAAATTTGTCCTGGGTATTAGTAAGGTGGGTTAATGTTTTTTTAAAATATCTTTTGAAATCAAAAAAACAAATAAACTATAAATCTAAACCTGGTTTCTGTGATTGGATAATTTTATCAGAAAAAAAATGAAAAAAATAAAAGTTTACCTTCAATATCCTTGGAGATCTCCTGATTCTCCTTATTATAAATATTTAATAGAAAATCCTCCTAACGAAATTGAATATTTAAATATAAAAAAACAAAAAGGGGTTATAATTAAAAAAAGAAAGTTCTTTTTCTCAAATTTCCTTAAAAAAAGTATAAGAAAAAGTACTCGGGCTTTAAATTTGCCACTTCCTAATGCACATTTAACTAGATCAAACCAAAAATATGATCTTATCCATTGTGCCCATTGTTTAAGTTTAAATAAAACTTCTTGGGTGATGGATCTTGAAGGTGTTTGGCAATTATGGGTATCTGGGAAAAGGACAAAAACAGGGCATAGTCTTACAAATAAAATTTTGTCTGGGAAAAATTGTAAAAAAATTATGCCCTGGACCCAAACAACAGCAAATGAGATAATTGAAGAATTTCCAGAATTAAAAGATAAAATCAAACTTGTATATCCTGCACTTCCATTACCAAAAGAGAAGAAAATTAAACATGAAGGAATAAATCTTTTATTTGTAGGAAGATATTTCCATGCAAAAGGAGGTTTTCATGCCACAGAAGTTTTTGATATATTAACAAAAAAATGTGAAAATGTTAATGGATTTATCGTATCTAAAACTCCAAAAGAAGTTATTGAAAAATATTCTTCAAATAAGAAAATAAAATTTTTTGATTTAATGCCTCAAAAAAAACTTTTTGAAGAAATTTATTCTAAATCAGATATTTTTATCTATCCTGGATATAGCGATACCTTTGGTTTTGCGCTTACAGAAGCTATGTCTTTTGGAATTCCTATAGTGACTGTCGATGGAATTTCAAGGAAAGAAATTGTTGCAAAAAAGAAAACAGGATTTATAATAGAAAGAGAAAAAGATTCGAAATGGTATCCTTCAAAAGAAGAGGAAAAAAAGATTGTTAAGGAACTTGCGAATAAGACCTTATTACTTATAAAAGATAAGAAATTATTAAAAAAAATGTCTAAAAATTGTGTGGAAATTATTAAAAATGGTAGATTCTCTATTAAAGAAAGAAATAAGAAATTAAAAAAGATTTATGACGAGGTTTTAAAATGAACGGGATAAAAATAATAGAAAAATGTAGGGCCTGTGGTTCAGACAAATTTCTTCCAATAATCTCCTTGGGCGAACACTACATTTCAAATTTTATAGAATCTGAAGAAGAGCAAGAGAAAATCAAAAAAGTTCCCTTGGAACTGATTCTTTGTGAAAATTGTAAATTGCTCCAGTTAAAGCATAATGCTCCTTCAGAAGCTATGTGGAACGAACAGTATTGGTATAAATCAGCGATTAACCGGATGATAAGAGATGATTTAAAAAATATTGTTGAGAAATCTCAAAGATTAATTGAATTAAAAAAGGAGGATATTGTAATTGATATAGGATGTAATGATGGGACCTTATTTGATTTCTATAGAAATGAGGCAACATTAGTTGGCTTTGAACCTTCAAAAAACGTTGCAAAAGAAGCAGAAGAAAAAGGATTTGAAATTATTAATAATTTTTTTAATGCCGAAGATTTTAAAAAAGAGTTTGGAGATAAAAAAGCCAAGGTTATTACTGCAATCTCTATGTTTTATGATCTTGAAGATCCAAATAAATTCTTAAGAGATATAGCCTCTATCCTAGACAAAGAAGGGTTATTCATAATTCAACAAAATTATTTGGTTTCTATGCTAAAACAAAATGCTGTTGATAATATCTGCCATGAACACAGAGAGTATTATTCCCTTCACTCTCTTAAAAATCTTTTAGATAAACATGGTTTGGAAATTTTTGATCTTATTCTTAATGATATTAATGGGGGGAGTATTAGAACATATATTAGATTTAAAGAGAGTGAAAAACCCCTACCTCCAGAAGGAGCAGAGGAAAGAATCAGCGAAGTTGAAAAAGAAGAAATAGAAATGGAATTGCATACTTCTAAACCTTATCAAGAATTTGCTTTGAGAATTGATAACACAAAAAAACAGCTGCTCGAGTTTTTTAAAAGAGAGAAGGTGGCAGGAAAAATTATCTGTGGTTGCGGTGCTTCAACTAGGGGGAATACTACTTTGCAATATTTTGGACTAGGACCTGACTTAATTACCTGTATATTTGACAGAAATCCTGATAAATGGGGAAAGAAAACAATAGGCAGTCTCATTCCTGTAGAGTCTCCTGACAGGATTGACGAATTTAAACTAGAGTATCAGTTAGTTTTAATTTGGCATATATTCAAAGGAATTGGAGATGATGAGAAAGAGTTTGTTAAAAAAGGAGGGAAATTTATTTTGCCTTTTCCCACGATTAAAATAATTGATAAAATAGAGTATTAATCCTATGACAGCTGGTTTTTTATAATCTCTAAAGCCTGTTTAAAAGAAGTGGTCTTTATCCCGAGAGAATTTATATTTGAGATGTCTAATGTAGAATTTTTAGGGGATTTCACTATCCAACCCGAGCTATCTACGATTTTTATCTTATTTTCTTGTCTAATTAATGATGCTAAATTTTTTAAAAAATCTATCATTTTCATTGTTTCTGGTCCGCCAAGATGAAAAATCCCTCTTCCATCCTTTTGAATTAATTCCAACATAATTTTTGGAACATCTTCTACAAAAAGTGGTTTTTTAATTTGATTTGGGTTACCTATTTCTACTCTTCCTTCAATAAAACTAGTCCCATATCTAATTTTTCCTTTATATGCCCCATACATCATATC
>CAZZCD010000006.1:0-3898 GCA_964652735.1 Candidatus Woesearchaeota archaeon
GTGTGATATTTAAAATGAAATCAGACCTTGATAAAATATTCAAATCTTTTGATGAGAAAAGAATTTTTCATGATAAGTCTATGTTGCAATCAAATTATATCCCGAATGAAATCCCTCATCGAGGTGAACAGATAAAACAAGTCGCATCTATTCTTGCACCTGTCTTGAGGGGAGAGAGAACAAGTAATGTTTTTCTTTATGGAAAGACTGGCACAGGAAAAACACTTTCTATTTTATATGTTAGAGATGAGCTTTTGAGAAGAGTAAAAAAAGAACTCAAGTTTAAACTAAGAATTGAATATTTAAACTGCAAACTAAAAAAAGTTTCTGATACAGAATATAGGATTCTTGCAGAACTCATAAAAAAGTTTGGGGAAGATGTTCCAAATACAGGCCTTCCAACAGAGACAGTTTATAATAAATTCCTTGAGATTATTGACTCTGAAAAACAATTCATAGTCTTGATTCTTGATGAAGTTGACCAGGCAGTTAAAAAAATATCAAGTGATTTTTTGTATAATTTAACAAGACTTAACGCAGAGCTTTCAAAAACACAAATCTGTATCGTGGGAATAAGCAATGACTTGACTTTTTTAGAAGGGATTGATCCAAGAGTTAGGAGTTCTTTATCAGAAGAAGAGATTATTTTTCCACCTTACAATGCGTTGCAGCTGCAGGAAATTCTGAATCATAGATCAGATCTGGCTTTTAAGGAAAATGTTGTTCAAGAAGGGGTCATTGCAAAGTGCGCTGCCTTTGCAGCGAGAGAGCATGGTGACGCGAGACGAGCTCTTGATCTTCTGAGAATTGCAGGAGAACTCGCAGAAAGGGATGATGCTAAGAAAATTTTAATAAAACATATTGATGAAGCAAACACAAAAATCGAGAAAGATAAAATTCTTGATGTGATAAAAACAGAACCAAAGCAATTCCAATACGTTTTACATTCAATAATTAATCTTTGTGAAAAGAGCAAAAAAAATCCTGTTTTTACAGGAGATGTTTATAATTTTTATCAGGAAACCTGTCTTAAAAATAAATCAGAGGTCTTGACGCAGAGAAGAATTAGTGACATAATTCAGGAATTTGATATGCTTGGAATTATTAATGTAAGAGTTATCTCAAAAGGTAGAGGTGGAAGAATGAGGGAGATAAAACTTGCAATCACAAAAAACATAATAGATAAAGCAAAGAAAATTATTGAAGAAGCTCTGAGTTATAAATAATCAGGAAAAACCACCTTATTAAATATTAACACTATATTAAAAATGGATCCAAAAGAAATACTTAAATTTTGTATTGATAAAGGGCTTCTTATAGACTTAGAGACCCTTAATCTTCTCACCGAGGCAAATGATAATGAATCTGTAAAAATTATTATTGAAAAATTAAAAAATCACACCCAAAAGAAAATTCTAACAAAAAATTTTTTTGAACAGAATAGAGAACAAATAAATGAATTTTTCCTAACACTACCAAAAGAAAACCAGAAAAAACTTGAAAAACTAAAAATTAAATTAGGGCTTCAGATTGAGATTTCTAAAGAAGTTTCCTCGGAAAAAATGTATGGGGAAAAAGCCAGAGAGAAACAGGATGAAAGAGAACAATTAAGGGTCTTTGATGCAAATGTAGAGATTCTTTCAAAAACACAGTCTTTTAAAAAGAAAATAGAAGTTAGTGATTTTGTTAAAAATCTAAGAAACAGATTTTATGAAATGAAGAATATTTTACAAGAGCATCAAGAACTTGATAACCTTATTTCTATAAATAAACTTTCCCAAAGAGGGCAGAGGGTTTCTATAATTGGGATGGTCTCGAATAAAAGAGTCACAAAAAACGGAAATCTCTTATTTGAAGTAGAGGATTTAACTGGAAAAGTAAGGGTATTAGTTAATCAGAATAGGCCAGAACTTTATAAGCAAGCAGAAGAAATAACTCCTGACGCTGTAATTGGCTTTACAGGAGCTGGAGACAGAGAAATATTTTTTGTGAATAATATTGTTTTTCCAGATGCAGTTGTTTTAGAGAAAAAACATTCTCCTATAGAAGAGTATGTTGTGTTTATAGGGGACCTTCATTATGGGAGCAAGCTTTTCCTAGAGAAAAGTTTCCTCAAATTTATAGATTATCTTAATGGAAAAACCCAAAATATAAAAGAGGCAAGAACAAGTGAAAAAATAAAATATCTTTTTTTAGTAGGAGATGTTGTTTCAGGAGTTGGAAATTATCCTTTACAGGAGAAAGATTTAGAAATAAGAGATATTGAAGAGCAGTTTCAAGGACTTGCTGGGCTTTTAGGAAAAATAAGAAAAGATATCAAAATAATTATTTCTCCTGGAAATCATGACGGGGTAAGGCTTTTAGAACCCCAACCTATTTTGGATGAAAAATATGCCTGGCCTCTTCACAATATGAAAAATATTATTTTGACGGAAAATCCCGCTTATGTTAATATTGGGGCAAAAAAAGATTTTTCTGGTTTTGGCGTTTTAGCTTATCATGGCTTTTCATATATTTTTTATTCAAATAATATTCCTAGTCTTATTAAAAAAGGACTTAATGCTCCTGAGAAAATAATGGCTTATCTTTTAAAAAATAGACATCTTGCGCCAACACATACATCTGTTCAATATTTTCCTTTTGAAGAAGATGGTCTTCTAATTAAAAAAGTTCCTGATATTTTTGTCTCAGCACACACCCATAAATGCGCTGTGTCTTCTCACAATAATGTTCTTTTAATTTCAACATCTTCATGGGAAGAAGAAACAGAAAACCAGAGAAGAAAAGGAAATCAGCCTGATTTCTGTAAGGTTCCCATGCTTAATTTAAAAACAAGAGAAATTAAAATTTTGGATTTTGAGGATGAAAAATGATAATTGAAGATAGGATTTATGGAAAAGAAGAGATAAACGAACAAGTTTTAATAGACTTAGTTAACTCTGCACCAATTCAAAGATTAAAAGAAATTTCTCAATTTGGCATACCTGGCGAATATTATCATCTAAAAAGCTTTTCAAGATTTGAGCATTCTATTGGAGTTATGATTTTTCTTAGAAAACTAGGTGCTGGTTTAGAAGAGCAAATCGCTGGTTTATTGCATGATGTTTCACATACAGCTTTCTCCCATGTTATAGACTGGGTGATAGGAGATCCTACTAAAGAAGACCATCAAGATAAAACTCTTTTAAAAACATTTGAAAAAACTGAAATTAAGAATATTCTTGAACAATATGGATTTGATTATAAAAAAATTGCAAATGAAGAAAATTATTCTTTATTAGAACAACCAGCTCCTGGTCTTTGTGTTGATAGAGTTGATTATTTATTAAGAGAAATTAAATTTTTACATAGCAAACAAGATGCAGAAAAGATCTTAAAAGATCTAAAAAACATTAATGGAAAAATGGTTTTAGCTTCTGCCGAAACCGCAAAACTACTTACAGGACACTATATTAATTTAAACAAAAAGCATTGGGCAGGAGACGAAACAAAGGCCCGTTACTATATTTTAGCAAATATTTTAAAAAAAGCTATAAAAGAAAAAATAATCTCTATTGAAGATATGATGAAAACAGATAAAGAAATTATAAACTTATTAAACAAGAGCAATCATAAAGAGATATCATCAGGATTAAATCTTCTTAAAAATGGTTTTTATGTGAAAAAAACAGAGAAAAAAGGAATTAGCTTACCGAAGAAGTTTAGATATGTTGATCCTGAATTTTTTCACAATGGAAAAATTATTCCTTTGTCCGAATTTTCAGAAGAATACAAAAAAACTTTAGAAGAAGAAAGAAAGCATTCCTTACTTAAAGAAGAATTTTTAATAATCCCTATAAAAAATGAACCCTCAACAATATTTTAAAACAATAGAAAGCGAGACAAAAAAGGTTTATGA
>CAZZCD010000006.1:3908-30892 GCA_964652735.1 Candidatus Woesearchaeota archaeon
TTTATGAAGTTGCAGAAGAAGCCAGAAGCAAGGGATTTGATCCTGTTTCTAAAGTAGAAATTCCTTTGGCGCGAAGTCTTGCAGAAAAAGTAGTCGGGCTTATTTCTACAGTTTACCCTCAAATAAAGGATTCAGGAATAGTTGAAAGAATTCTTGAGCTTGAGAAAGAACATGGAAAACTTGAGCCAATGGTTTCTTTTAAGATTGCTGAAGAAGTTGCTAAACAGAAATTTTGTAAGTTTCCAAGTTTAATCAGAGCAATAGAAGCCGGGATAAGAATTGGTTTTGCCTATATGACATTAGGTGTTGTTTCTTCTCCTATTGAAGGGTTCACAGGACTTGAACTTGGAAAAACAAAAGATGAAAAAGATTATTTTATTGCGTATTTTTCAGGACCAATAAGAAGCGCAGGAACCACAGCATCATGTCTTGCTTTAATATTAATAGATTATTTAAGAGGAATCTTTGGTTATGCAAAATATGATCCAACTCCTAATGAGATTAAAAGATATGTAACTGAAAACCAAGATTATCATGACAGGATTACAAATCTGCAATATATGCCGACAAAAGAAGAAATGACTTTTCTTGCAGAAAATATTCCTATACAAATTGATGGTAGCCCTACAGCGAAGCTCGAAGTTTCAAATCACAAAAATCTAAAGAGGATTAAAACAAATTATGTTCGTGGAGGTATGTGTTTGATTTTTTCTGAGGGGCTTGCGCAAAAAGCTGCAAAAGGTTTAAGACTTTTGAACAAAATGAAAGAAAAAGGTCTTAATTCAAATGGTTTTGATTTTCTCGAAGAATATATTAAACTTCATGAAAAAAGAGATACTGGAGAAGCAGACGATTCTCCAACATATATACATGATCTTGTTGCTGGGAGACCTATTTTTGGGCATCCTTCTGAATCTGGTGCATTTAGATTTAGATATGGAAGAGGAAGAAGCTCTGGATTTAGTGCAACATCAATACATCCTGCTACAATGGAAATTACAGATGGTTTTATTGCAATAGGAACTCAGCTTAAAATAGAAAAACCAATGAAAGGTTGCATAGTTACTTCATGCGATTCTATTGACGGGCCAATAGTCAAATTATCCAATGGAAGCGTAAAAAAAATCAAAACAAGAGAAGAAGCAAAGAGGATTTACAAAGATGTTGAAGAGATAATTTATTTAGGAGACATTCTTTTTTCTTTCAGCGATGTAACTAATAGGAATTTCCAACTTATTAATCCCGGTTATGTAGAAGAAATTTGGAAACTTGAGGTAAGGGAAAAAAATCCCTCTCTTGAAAAAAGTATAGATTGTTTTAATGTTGATTTTGAAGATGCAATAAAAATAAGCAGGGAAAATGACATATCTCTTCATCCAGAATATATTTTTTATTGGAGTCAAATATCTAGGGAGCAATTTGAAGGGCTTGCATCTTGGCTAAAGCAAGCTAAAATTGACAAAAAAATCATCCTTCCTTATAAGAAAACAGAATATGAAAAATTTAAATCAGGAAAAAGAGCTCTTGAAATTCTTGGCATTGAGCATAATGTTGTAATTGAAGATGTTGTTATTAATTTTAAAAACAGCAAGGCATTATTTGCTAATCTTGGGATTGATTGGAAAATTTTAGATGAGGGGAAATCTTTAAAAGAAGTTATTAGTGAATATGAAGAAAAAGTTAAGAAGCTGATGCAGACTGAAAATTTACATGATTCAGATGAAAAAGAGGGCAATCTCATTCTAAAAATAATAAACTCTGTTTCAGAATTTGAGATAAGAGATAAAGCAGGAGATTTTATTGGGGCAAGAATGGGAAGGCCTGAAAAAGCAAAATTAAGAAAGCTTACAGGAAGCCCTAATGTTTTATTTCCTGTTGGAAGAGAAGGGGGAAGATTAAGAAGTGTTCAGGCAGCTTGTGAAGTTGGAAATGTGATAGGGGATTTTCCAATTTATTATTGTGAAAACTGCAAGCATGAAACAATTTTTCCTATATGTGAAAACTGTGAAAAACAATGTAAAAAAATGTTTTATTGTTCTGAATGTGAAGAAACCAGCTTTAAGGTTTGTGAAGAACATCAGAATTCTAAGCCATATTACAATAGGTCTATTGATATATCTCGTTACATGGAAAAAGCAAAAGAAAAACTTAGGCTTTCAAATGGTGAAATCCCTCTTTTAATTAAAGGAGTAAGAGGAACAAGTTCTGAAAACCATGTAATTGAGCCTCTTGCAAAAGGAATTTTAAGAGCCCGGTTTGATTTGCAAGTAAATAAAGACGGAACAATAAGATTTGATGCAACAGAAATGCCTCTTGTATCTTTTAAGCCAAAAGAAATTTCTGTAAGTGTTGAGAAACTGAAAGAACTTGGGTATACTGAAGATGCTCTTGGAGAAAAACTTATTAGAGATGACCAGATTTTAGATTTAAAGCCTCATGATATTCTTCTTCCGAGTTCTCCAGATTCTCCTGAAAGAGCAGACGAGGTTTTTATAGGCATTTGTAATTTTATTGATGAACTACTGGTAAGATTTTATGGTATGAGTCCTTTGTATAATATTAAAAAAAGGGAAGATCTTGTAGGAAAATTAGGAGTTTGTATGGCTCCTCATAATTGTGCAGGAGTTATTTGTAGGATTATTGGTTTTTCAAATACCTTGGGGTTGTTTGCAAGTCCTTTTATGCATGCAGCAATAAGAAGAGATTGTGATGGGGATGAGGCAGCAGTAATGCTTTTAGGAGATGTTCTTTTGAATTTTTCAAAAGAGTTTTTACCAAGTCATAGAGGGGGAACTCAAGATGCTCCCTTGGTTTTAAATGCAAGGATTAATGCAGGAGAAGTTGATGAGCAGATCCTTGATTTTGAGCTTGTTAACGAGTATCCTCTTGAGCTTTATAGGAAAGCAGAGCAAAGAAAACATTCTTCTCAGGTAAAAATTTATGATGTAAGAACAGCTTTGAAAGAAGGAAAAGAACCTTTTGCAAATCTAAGACACACCCATAACACTTTAAATATAAACGAAGGGGTTCTCTGCTCAAATTATAAACTTCTTGCTACGATGCAGGAGAAAGTTAGGCATCAGATGGAACTTGTAGAAAAAATTCGTGCTGCAAATACGTCTGAAACAGCACGACTTATAATTGAAAGACATTTTATAAAAGATATGAGGGGAAATCTTAGAAAATTCTCAACACAAGAATTTCGCTGTGTAAAATGCAATGAAAGGATGAGGAGACCCCCTTTATCAGGAGATTGTTCAAGATGCAGCGGGAAAATTATTTTTACAACACATGAAGGAGGAGTAAAGAAGTATCTTGAACCTGCATTAGAGCTCGCAAAAAGATATAATCTTTCACCATACATAAAACAAAGTCTTGAACTCACAAAAAGACATATTGATTCTGTTTTCGGGAAAGAACCTGAAACACAAGAAACAATTGAGAAGTGGTTTTAAAAAATGGCAACCTTAAGTGATAAAACCTTTGCGAGAAAAAGCACGACTTTAATAAAAGAGTCAGCAGAACAAGCAGCAGAATTTGCTCTATCTTATATTTCATCTAATTCTAATTCTGACATGATGGAGCCTAAACATTTATTTGCTCCAGATAGAGATTTACATGCTTCATTACCAAAAGTAAGAGAGGGTTTATCTAAAACAAATCCTTTTTCTTGTTTTATTGTTGATCCTGAGCCAAGTAAAGATCAGATACAGGGAGCTTCTTTAGAATTAAGAGTTGGTGATGAACTTTTCGTAATGAAAGGGGAGTTTACTTCGCTGGCTCCAGAAGATATCCCAAAATATGCTAAGAAACGTAAAGAAATAAAAGAAGGAGAAAAAGTTTTACTTGAACCAGGAAATGTTTATGTTATAAAAAGTTTGGAAAAGCTGAGGATTCCAAATAATTATTATAGGATTAGTGATGCGAGGAGCAGTTTAGCTAGAATTGGGTGTGGAGGTTGTGCAGCTACTACGAGAAACGGGATTATTGACGGTGGTTTTTATAATAAAAAACCTGACTTTGTGTATTTCAAAATAGAGCCACAAGCATTTCCTATTATTCTGAAACGTGGAGAAACCAGACCAATTCAAATTAGATTTAGAGAAGATGGTTCTGGACCTTTAGGTGCAAAAGAAATAGAAGAAATATACGGGGACAAAGTAGTTTTAAAAGATAATGGAAATATGATAGAGTTTAACCATAATTTATTAGATGAGAATGGATTAGTTTTAAAATTAAATACTTTTAGATATTATGTTCAAAAGAGAAAGGTTAAAACACCAATAGATATTACCAAAAAAAATTATTATGACCCGGAAGAATTTTTTGAATATATTGAAAACGGAGAATTACAAAGTGTAATTTTAAAACCAAATAGATTATATCTTTTTGGAACTAAAGAAAATATTTCTTTTGATAAGATGGTTTGTGGAGATTTGGTAAGAAGTCCTGATACGTTAGGGCAGGGTCTATCAAATAATTTTGCTAGATTTTTTGATCCTGGTTTTAGCGGCGAAGTTACTTTAGAAGCTTGGGTTTACAAAGATAAGCCTTGGCAGTTGTTTGACGGACAATATTTTGGCAGGATTTTAATAGAGCGATTAGACTCAGAGCCATTAAGATCTTATGAAGGAACCTATAAAGGACAAAAAGCACCAAGATTACCAAAAATGTTTAAACAATAATTTAATCAAGAAATGGTTTTAAAGATTGTTTAATTAATCTGTTGTGGAACACATGGAACGATATTCTATTGTTTTAGAATCCTCATCTATTATATATCCGTCACAATCACCACAAGAACTAACAGTGTATAATAAAATCATTTCGCCATTTACTTCTCCTAGTACTTCAATTTCCATAAAATAGTTACAATCACTACAGATTTTGTATGAAATGCCCCCGAAAGGAAAAGAATCTCCAAGTTGGTTCATTAAGTCACATTTTGATTGATTGCTAAGTGGAAAATTATATTCTTTTAAAGAAATATTATATTTTTCTCCATCGAAATGAGTATATTCAAAAAAAACGTCATTTTCTGAGATTTGATTGTTATAAATGTATAAACCAATAATCCCAATTATTAGAACCACAATTATCATTGTATTAGTTATTTGTTTCATTGTATCCTCCACACCTTTTTTATATTTAAAGATATCTAAAATGGTTTTAAAACAGATAAAAAATAATTGTTGGAAGTAATAAGCAACCCATCATATTTGTTCTTCTTACACCTAAAGAAATACAATAAATTCCGGTGAGTGTTGAGATTATTAATACGATAAGACCGAGCATGTTTGAGACCAAGAATATAATGATTGTTAAAATGATTAAAGTTATTAAGGATAGTTTTGCATAGTTTATTTTATTTATCTTTCTTGAGAAGAATTTTGCAAGAAAAATAGTAAGGAAAAAAGCAACAATTCCGCTAATCAGGGCTGTTGACAAAATTAGGACTAGAATCTTCCAAGAGAAAACCCCGATTATTTTTTGAATTGCGACAGCAGCCCCTGTTCTTGTTCTAGAAATAATATAAAGAGAGACAAAAGAAAATCCCATCACAAGTGTGTTTGTTGCACCAAGCAAGACGAGAAAACCTTTTCTATCTGTCCTTGAGATGGTGTTTCCTATGATTGCAGCTTGCCCACTTCCTAAACCAGGCAGAAAGCTGGAAAAAGGAGATGCAATCAATGCACCGAGCAAAGGAGAGAAGAGTTTGTTTTTTATTTTAGGCTTTGTAATTTTTTGTTCTGGAATTTTGGTTTTGGTTTGAATGCTTGTCACTAACATAGATGCTCCGAACAAACCAGTGAGTAAGGGTAAGAGGGGTTCTCTAAGAAGAAAAAAAGATGGTCCGGAGTCCAGATTTAAAACAATTAATCCAAGCAGACCTGCAAGCAGAAAAACAAATAGTGCTTTAAACTTTTTTCTTTCTAAAGCGATTAAAAGAAACGATATCAGTATTAGTAGATAAGGAATTATTTTCTGCAAAAAACCATATGTTTTTGAAATCAAGAAAATAGAAGGAAAGGCGATTAAAGTAAGAATAAAGATTGCAGCAAGACTTCCGTAACAAGTTAAAAGAATTGCTTGATACCCATGCCCTTTTTTTAGTAATTCATGTCCAGGTAAGACAGAGAGCTCTGTGTCTGTGTCAGGACAACCTAAAAATATTGAAGGAATAAAGTCTATGAAAGTGTGTGTGATTGCCATAGACGAGATAAAAGTTACAAGATAGATGGGGTTTATAGAAAGGAGAAGAGAAGCAGATGCAGAAACTAACAAAACCCCTATTAGATTTATATGAATTCCAGGAATCAGGCCTGTAAGAGTTCCAAATAATATGCCAAGAAATATGAAAAGGATGATTTCAATTAACATTTCAATAAGAGAAAGAAAGATTTAATAATTAATAATTATTTGTGTGAGCATGGCAAAACGAAGTGTTGAAGAAAGATTCCGATTGATTAAAAAAAATACAGAAGAGATAATTGGAGAAAAAGAATTAAAAGATTTATTGAAGAGAAATGATAAATTAAAGCATTATATTGGATTTGAGATTTCTGGAAAAATACATCTTGGAACAGGCTTAATGTGTATGCTAAAGGTTAGAGATTTTTTAAAAGCAGGAGTGGATTGCAGAATTTTTTTAGCTGATTGGCATTCTTGGATTAATGATAAACTAGGAGGGAATCCTGAAATCATAAAAAAGGTTGCTGTTGGTTATTTTAAAGAGGGAATGAGGGCAAGTATGAAATGTGTTGGGGGTAATTCTAAAAAATTGAAATTTGTTCTTGGAAGTGATTTGTATCATAAAAATGATCTATACTGGTCGACAGTTATTGATGTTAGCAAATTCACAACACTTTCAAGAGTGATGAGAAGTATAACTATTTTAGGAAGAGAAGAAGGAGGAGCAGTAGATTTTGCAAAATTAATTTACCCCTCAATGCAGGTCGCAGATATTTTTATTCAGAAATTAAATCTAGCTCATGCAGGAATAGACCAGAGAAAAGCACATGTTATTGCAAGAGATGTTGCAATGAAACTTTCTTTTTCTCCTCTTTTAAAGAAAGATGGAAAACAGACTAAGCCAATCGCAGTGCACCATTCTCTAATTTTAGGTTTGGGAAAACCACCTGTCTGGCCAGTTCCAAAAAATAAAATAAGGGATTTGTGGAGTTCTTTAAAAATGTCTAAGTCTAAACCAAGCACAGCTATTTTTATTCATGATTCTGTAGAAGAGATTAGAAAAAAAATCACAAATGCATTTTGTCCTAAGGAAGAAATAGGTTTTAACCCTGTAATTGATTGGACAGGGAACTTAATTTTTCCTATAAAACAAAAATTAGAAGTTAAAAGGAAAAAAGAATTTGGAGGGAATAAGACATATAAATCTTTGGAATCTCTTAAAAGAGATTTTTCTGAAGGAGATTTACATCCTGCAGATTTAAAAGAGGCTGTTGCAGAATCTTTAATAGAAATTCTAAAACCTGCGCGTAAGCATTTTTCAAAAGGCAAACCTAAAAAAATGTTAGATGACTTAAAAAATCTAATGAAAGAGTATAAATGAGTAAGGTTTATAATATGGAACTCCTTTAATTAAAGATGGTACAAGAAACAAAACAACCAGCACAACAGGGAACACAACCAACAGGAGCAGTTCAGACACCCCAGACAGCTCAACCTGTTCAGCCAAAAGCTCAGCCAGTACAGACCGCTGCGCAGACACCAATAAAAAAGAAATCTAAATGGTGGATTTGGTTGATTGTTGGAATTGTGGTTCTAGCAATTGCCGCTGTATTATATTTATTTGTTTTTTAATTAATTAAATTTCTTAGAAAGAGGTCAACTTATTTATGAAACCAAAATTTTACAGAAAAGTTCTCGCGAACGGAATGACTGTTATTTTTGAAAAACGAAACCCTCCTATTGTAAGTGTTGCATTTGCTGTCAGAAGCGGGGGCATGCATGAAACTTCTTCTGAAAAAGGAATTTCACATTTTATTGAGCATATGCTTTACAAAGGAACACCAACAAGAAACTCAAAACAAATTGCAGAAGAGATTGAAAAAAATGGAGGAGATTTAAATGGATTTACAGATGAGACAATAACTGCTTATCACTGCAAAATTCCAAGCAAGCACATTGATATTGCATTAGAAGTTTTAGGAGATTTAGTAAAAAATCCTTTATTTGATGAAAAAGAACTTGAAAAAGAGAGAAAAGTTATTTTTGAAGAGATTAAACTACACCAAGATAATCCTCTTCACCATGTTTTCAGAGAGATACAAGGCACTCTTTACAAAAAACCTTTTGGACTTCCTTTAATTGGAACAAACAAGACTCTAACATCCCTAACAAAAGAAAAAATAATTAAAAGATTTAAACAGATTTATCAGCCAAATAATATGATTTTGTGTGTTGTTGGTAATACAGACTTTAATAAAATTATTGAATTTGCAAAAAAGAATTTTGGAACTACAAAAGGTAATTTACCTAAGTTTAAAATTGTAAAGAAAAACGAATCAAGAACTGAAAAAAGAAAAGGTATTAATCAGGCAAATCTTGTTTTTGCTTATCATGTTCCAACTTCAAAAGAAAAAAGAAATTATGCTGCTTTTGCCCTTAATATTTTAATGGCAAGAGGGGGGTCTTCAAGGCTTCACCAGGAAATAAGGGAAAAAAGAAACCTGGCTTATGCTGTTGAAGGAGAATCAGACGTAAGCAGGGATTTTGCCTATAGTTTAATATATGTTGGAACCTCGAAGCAAAATGTGAAAAAAGTTAAAAAAGTTATTCTTGATGAGTTTAAAAAAGTTTCAAAAGAATTAAGTGAAAAAGAACTTTCACAAGTTAAAGAACAAATAATTGGGAATCGTCAGATTTCAATAGAAGATTCCAGGGGTCAAATGGCTAATCTTCTTTATAATGAAATAAATAACAATGCAAAAAAAGCTTATGAATTTGAAAAAAATATCAGGGCTGTTAAGTTAGAGGATGTTAAGAACTTAGCTAAGATAAAAAAATATAGTTTTTTTGCTTTGGTTCCAGGATAAAGACCCCTGGTTTTGTCTAATCTTTTTCGAAAAGATTATTTATCAAACTTTCCTTTAAGTTACTGCTTAAGGCTAATAGGAAACCGAAGTTTCCTCCCAACCCCTCCTTTAAATTTCTACTCAAGGCTGATAAATCTTATAAAGTTGTTTTTATTATATTATTTATGCGAAAAGAGGCGAAGTTAATTCTTATTAGTGTTTCTTTAATTTTAATATTGTCTATATCCTTTGTTTCAGCTGGATTTTTTTCAGATCTTTGGAGAAAAATCACTGGGCAAACAACAACAGAACCAACACCAGATATAACCTGTACAGATAGTGATGGAGGAAATAATATTGTTGAAGTAGGAACAACCCAATGGGGACCAATAGGAGGGAACTATTATGGTTCAACAGATAGATGTGACGCTGCGGGAGAAAAGATTTCAGAATATTCTTGTTATTATTCAAATAGTCTTAAGAGAGATTATTCTGGTGTGAGTTATTATACTTGTCTTTATGGTTGTGAGAATGGAAAGTGTATACTTCCAGAAGGAGAATCTGCAACATGTACAGATAGTGATGAGGGAAGAGATTATTATACTAAAGGAACTGTTGAGAGTACCGTCACTCTAGGAGGAACAGATAAATGCAACGGCAATTCTGTAGAAGAATATTATTGCGATGGGAATGGAGGTGCACCAGATCCTACTAATTATGATTGTTCTGTGATTTGTTGTGAAGAATATGAATATGGTGATGAAAAAATAGACATAAACACGTATGAGAAGATAAATATTGTTCACAAATGGATGGATAATGGTGCTTGTAGTGCTCGTGGAAGTTTGATAAGGGATGAAGAGTGGGGGCAAGGAATAGGTAGCCACCAAGTTGATGATTCATATTGTGAAGGAGAAAAACCAATAAATTCTTGTGAAGATGGTGCTTGTTTAGGTACAATAGAATCACCACCAACAACAAGGGAACCTAACCAAACATCAACAGAGCCACCACCTACACAATGCGCAGAAGAAGGAGAACAATTTTCAAAAGTGTTTACAGACGAATATTCGGAAATTTGTTGTGAAGGATTAACTGAATGGGCATCTGGTATGGATACAGAGATTTCAATTGCAGATACATGTTACGAAACAAGGTTGATGGGTGGAAGTCCTATTGGTACCTGTATAAACTGCGGGAACGAAGTGTGCGAAGATATTGAAAATCCGTGCAATTGCCCAGATGATTGTGTTGGTGAGGGCAAATCTGATTATCTCACTACTGAAGAATTTTGTGAAGAAGGTAATGATATATATTGTTCTTCAGAAGAAGCTATGTATTTACCTTTATGTAAATTATGTATTTTCGAAACCCAGAGAAACATGTTCAAATATACTGAAAGGCAAGTATTTTTAATTTCAGATAAAAACTGGAAAGATGTTTTGCAATTAGTTCCAGTAACAACCTGGACGACTAAAAAAGAAGGAACGATAGTTCCTACTATCACAAGCTATCCTACACTTATTTTTCATGAGAAGTCTGGGTATCTATTTGATGCGGATTCTATAATTTACTTTATGCAGCAATATTCTCCAGATAAAGTCACGATTATTGGGGAAACTCCACAGGAATTGGATAACTTATTAATAGCTGAGCCAGAACTTGGTGCTGGTTTAAGACAAGGACAAATAGAAAGAATTTTTGTGGATGATTATTTATCGTACTGGGACAAATTCAACGACATTGTTTACGTTGAGGCTAAGTATGAATTGGGTTTAATGGCAGCAACTTATGCCTCATTAATAAATGCTCCTTTGGTAGTTATTCAAACAGGGGGGGCTGACTATGGAGGATGTGAACATGAGTGTTATCCTAGTGGAGCAAAGGCATGCTCTCGCAATAATATACTGGAATGCCAAGTAGGAGAGAGAGATTGCTTGAAGTGGATAGCAGTAGAAACTTGCGACACAGGCGATATATGCAAGGATGGGCAATGCATTACTGACCCAGGTACATGTGAATGTACGGGCTGCTGGAATGGTAGATGCGTAACAAGAGCAACTAACAATTGTAACCAGGCAGAAGGTTATCGTTCGGTATGTGATACTACAGAGTGTGAATCTGCTCCCTTGTGTATAGACGATGAGATTAGTTTACCTTGCGATTGTGTCAAAGGTGATGGTGCTGGGTATTCAAATCCTGAATCTAACCCAGAACAAGAATTAAATGTAATATGTGTGGGCAGGGTTCTCCCACCAGAAGGTCTTTCTTGCAATGAATATTATACTTTAGAGCAATTACAACGAAAATATATTCAAAAAACACACACAGATAAAGTAATTCTTGTTAATTACAATGATTTACTTATTCGTTCGGGATTTTTCGGCTGTCCTGAAAAATCGGCTTGCTTGGGTTTTTCAGTTTATCCCAAAACTTCGTTAGCTGCTCCAATTCTGGCAAGTGCAAGGCATGAGCTAATATTAAGCACAACATTAGGGGGCACAACACCAACAGACTATGAACATTATGATAATTTTCTTAAATCAAAGGTAAGGTCTTTAGGCATTAATATATATTTTCTAACAGTAATGGCTTCTCCAACTGCGATACCATTTCGTAAGCACATGCCTAATCTTGGTAATATCGTGGCCCCTGACTTTTATAAGGCACTAGACCCAACACAATATGCTGATTTTGATTCTGATAATGAACCAGATATAGCTGTTGGAAGAATAATGGGTATGACGATTTCAGATGTTTCAAGCTATGTTGCAAGGAGCTTATCTTATACCGCCTATAAAAATGTTATAACTGGTGGATTTGGAACAAAGAGTAAGAACATGAAGTTTATGGGGAGTTCTTTTCGCTATTGTGTAGATAATGCGGAAAAATGGTCTTCTCAATTTAAAAGTGCTGGTTACAATGCACTTTCTGTTACAAATCTAGAAGAGTGTTATAGCTTTGAACCATCAGAATGGGAAAACCAGCATTTAATCAGTTATAGTGATCATGGCGCCGGTAGTTGGATGGGGATTGATTTTTTCTCTGTACCTCTTTTAGATAATTCTATTATATTTGCTGATGCATGTTCAACTTGTGCAACATATGATCTTCCTTCCTTTTGCGATATGGCTATACGTAAAGGGGCATTAGCTTATATTGGTTCAGTTTCCACAGCATATGGTTTTAATAAGATTTATATGAAAACAATGAACGGAATATATTATGATAATTTATTACTTGGCGAGGCATTTCATCAAGCATACTATTCTAAATCATTATTACAAATGCCTTATTATACAACCGTGATTATTGGTGATCCTACATTAAAGATAAATCCTCGATATATGCTAAATGAGAAGTTAGAGTGGCCACTTCTTCCATGAAAATGAAAACAAACAAAAAAATTCAGGTTGTATTTTTGACTTTGGTATTTTTTGTATTCCTAGCATCAGGTGCGTCTGCTTCTGTGGCAATAAACATAAAAGTTGATTCGCAATTTACAGTTGGCGAGAAGATATCGTTCAATTACACTTTTGTGTCTAATGTAGATGATGAGATAAGTTATATGGCCCTTGTTGACTGTCCAGAGATACCGCAAGCTTTACTAGAGATAAAGTCTGCTACTCTGGAAAAAGACAACCCCTTTGAGGAAGAATACATATACATAGGAGTTGTTAGAGAAGATATCGAACCGCAAAACTGCCGTGCTGTTGTAGGTATAATCGAACCCTTTGAAATAATTGAAGAGGAGTTTTTTGAGATATCTACCAATCCAAGTTTTGAATTTAATGTATTTTCATGCAAAGACCAATCCTGCACAGAAAAGTCAAAGGTTTTCCTAAAGAATGAGAATATATATCTGGATTACGATTCTGAGGTAGACAACCCTTTAATAACAGCAACCCTGACTTATCCAGACGAAACTACCCAGACTTTGACACTTCCTACTTCAATCAAAACCGAGCAAATCGGAACCCACACACTTGGTGTGACAGCTTCAAAGGAAGGTTACAAGACAATGAGTGTTAAGGAACAGTTCGCGATTATCGAGCAAGAGGCGGATATACTTATACTTAGTGTTTCTGTTTGCAATCCTAACGGAATATGCGAAGATGGGGAGAATGAACAGAACTGTCCACAGGACTGTGCAGAACCAGAAGTACAAGATGTGGACTATCTTTCTTATATAGCATACATTATATTAATTATCACTGGAATACTTATGATTGTTTTTGTAATAAACTATTTAAGAAAAAATGATTTATTACAAAAAATTATTAAGGTTTAAAAACTTCTTTTTCTCTGAATTTTCATGTTAATTGTAAAAGTTCCAGGCATTAATGGATTAGGAGAAACAAAGGGTTGTGAAAAAGCAGGAAATGCCATGCTTGAAGCTTTAAAAGAAATTTACAGCAATGAACAAGGGGTTCCTATAGACACCAAGCTTTTGGATTTAGAGGAAATTCACCTGGACAATTCTAATTTAGAAATGAGTAATAACCTGATTTATAAAAATTCTCTAGAATGTTTTGAAGAGAAACCAAAAACAATTTTTTTAGGAGGTGATCATTCTATCAGTTTTTCAACTACAAGTGCTTTTTTAGAGCATTGTAAAAAATCTGAAAAAGAGCCCTGCCTTATTGTTTTTGACGCACATCCAGATTGTATGGGTTCTGCAGATTCTAAACTTCCAACACATGAAGAATGGCTTAGAGCTTTGGTTGAGGCTGGTTTTCCCACAGAAAATATATTTTTAATTGGTGTGAGAAATTCAGATCCTTTAGAAACTGTTTTTCTAAAAAAACAAGGCATAAAAATGATGAACATGAATCAAATCTTGGAAAATCTTGAAGATTCTTGTGACACAATTATGGAATTTTCAAAAGATAAAGAACTTTATATTTCAATTGACATAGATGTTATTGACCCTGCTTTTGCTCCTGGAACAAGGTATAAAGAGCCAGGAGGTTTTACAACCAGACAATTTCTTTATTTAATCCAAAGATTGAATAAAGTTAAAAATCTCAAAGCTTTAGATATTGTTGAGATAAATCCTGATAAAGACACTAAGGATTTAACTGTAAAACTTGGGGCTAAGATTTTGAGTGAATTAATATGAGAACATTTATTTCAATTAATATTCCTGAAGAAATTAGAAAAGAAATTAAGAAAGTTCAAGATTTGCTTCCTGAATTTTTTGGCAAAAAAACAGAACCGGAAAATTTACATTTAACTTTAAAATTTCTTGGAGAAATTGAAGAAAACAAGATAGAAGAAGTAAAAGAAAAATTAAGAGAAATCAAAATTGAAAAATTTACAACAGAAATTGATGAAATAGGGGTTTTTTCTGAGAAATTTATAAGAATTGTTTGGTTGCATATGAAAGATTGTGATAATCTTCAGAAACAAATAGATAATGCTTTGAAAAATTTGTTTGAACCAGAAAAAAGATTTATGAGTCACCTGACTATCGCGAGAGTGAAGAAATGTGATAAGAAAAAGTTTTTACAAGAGCTGAAAAAGATAAAAATCGAAAAAATAAAATTTATTGTAAATGATTTTTATTTAATGAAATCTGAATTAGCAACAGAAGGGCCAATATTTTCTGTTCTTGAAGAATATAATTTGAATTAATATTTATCTTTTATGAGTTTAATTATGTTTTCTGCTTTTTTTCCGATGACTTCTTTAAGTTCTTCTTCTGAAGCATTGATTATGTTTTTAATTGTCTTGAATTTTTTAAGAAGTTTTTTTGCAGTTTTTGGCCCGATTCCAGAAAACCCCTCTATTATAAATTGTTTTTGTTCTTTTCTGTTTAAATTTTTCTTCGTTACATTTAGTGGAAGTTCTTTTGATTTTCTCTTTGAAAGTACTGAGAGAAATTTCGCAGTGTCTTCATAGTTTTTTGTAAAAATTATCGGGACCTTGTGTTTTAAAAGTATAGAGAGAAGAAAACCCCTTATAGAATTTGGATGCATTCCTGTCCAATCTTCTGAATCTGTATAGAGCTCTTGTTCATCTATGCCCTCTACAATCAAGAGTCTTTCTTTATATTGCCCAAGTTCTTCAAGTTGTTTGAGAAGCCGTCTGTTTATCATTGAAGAAATAAAATCAGAAACAGTTTTTCTCTCTATTGCAACCCCTTTGATTATATAGTCTGCAACTTTTAAGTTTTTAAATTCAATTTCTAAACCTAGACTAATTAGTTCAGAAGGGATTAGCGAGTTCTTCTCTCTATAATCTAATATAGCTTTGGGTTTTTCTTTAACATGCCTTGAGTGTTTTTTTGAGAATATATCAAATATCTTTTTCATTTTAATTTTTCCCGAGATTCTAATTTCTTTTCAGACAAGTGTTTTTTTATAGAATCTATTGCAGAGTGCATTCTCTTTTCTTTTGCTTTTGAAACATAAAAGTATGCTTCGTCTCGTGTTTTTTTAGTTATCAAAATTATTAATTTTCCTTCCATTAAACGCGCTGTTCTGCCTGCCCTTTGAATAGTTCTTATTGCAGAAGGGATTGGCTCGTAAAACACAACCACATTTACTTCAGGAATATCCAGGCCTTCTTCTGCTATACATGTTGCACATAAAACATTGACTTTTCTAGAAGAGAAATCCTTAATTATCTGCTTTTGTTCTTCCTGGCTTAGTCCAGAGCCATCTTCTTTTTTTGCCTGCCCAACAAAAACTTTTGCTTTAATTCCCTGAATCTTATTTATTTTTTTTGCAAGGGTTTGGGCAGTTTCTCTAAATTGAGTAAACACTATTATTTTTATATCCCTGTTTTCTACTTTCTCCCTCTCTATTATTCTCATTAATTCAGGAATTTTCGGATGTTCTATTTTCTGAGCTAAAAACTCGTTTGATTTAACAAAGGCGTAGTTGAATTCTGGTTTTGCTACAAGTCTTATAACACCTTTGCTTTGTTTTTTTGCTGCTTGTGCGAACAATCTTTTTAGATACTTATTAAACCCAGAAAGGGTTTGAGTTTCTAAGAGTTCTAAGGCATGTTGAATTTTTATCGCTTGTGCACATGCACTTGTTGCCAGCATTTGGTTCCAGTTTTTATTTCCCCTCATTAAACTCAAGTGTAATTTTTTTTGAAGTTTTATTAGTTCTGTTTTTGTTGGGAATGTCCAAAGGACTTTTCTATTTTTTAACTCACTTATATATGAATCGAACAGTTTGACTAAAGCACCTTGAATTTGTATAAATTCTATAGGAAGATCTATCATAATTTTTTCAAATTTTAATGGTTGAAGATAGGGTTTAACATCGTCACTATCTCTAGTTCTTAATTCTACTTCTTCTATAGAAAGATTTCCACATATATCTTTTATTTTATGTGTCTCGCTTCCTGGAGAAGCTGTTAATCCAAGAATTCTGGGGTGAATGGATTGTTCTTGGTATTTTCTAGCTACATAGTTATAATCGTAACTTTTTATGCATCTATGAGCTTCATCTTCTACAAGTAAACAAACACCGCTCAGATTATAGAAATTTTTTCTTAAATCATTCGCAACACACTGCGGGGTTGAGAAAATTATGTCTGCTGTTTGCCAAATTTCTTTTCTTTTTTCTGGTTTAACCATTCCAGTGAATAATTGCATGTCTCCGAAAAGTTCTGGAAGATTTTGTTCAAAAAAATCCAAGTGTTGTTGTGCTAAGGGTTTTGTTGGAGCGAGAAACACAACTTTTTCCCCTGGAAATTCTTCCATTCTCTGAATTGTGAGCATTAAAGCAACCAAGGTTTTTCCAAGTCCAGTAGGAAGCACAACCAGACAATTCTTTTTTATACAGGTTTCTAAAATTTTTTGTTGATATTCTCTTGGAGTAATTTTTTTTAAAAATTCTTCTTGCATAAATAGAAAAATTCCTACAGATATAAATAGTTTTAGATGGCTTACCTCTTCTTTATAAGATATACTGCAAGAACAGCAGAGCACAAAACAAGCAATAATCCACTAATGGAGATGAAATCAACAGGATATTTGTTATCTAAAATTACATTTCCAGTAATTCCCTTGTCCAAAAACAAGAACCCTATAAAAAAAGCAACAGCAGCAAAAACAGCTACAATTCCTTTTGTTTTAAACCATTTTACTTTTGCCATATTATATCTTGGAAGACAGTCTTTAAATGTTTTTTTATTTTAAATTATATTAGGAAAAACACATATCCAAGCCCTATTAAAACAAGAGCAGCAAGAAAACTCCATAGAATAAGGCTTCCAAAGAATATTTTATTTCCGTCAAGATTAGATATGGGAATCATATTGAAAAAAGCGAAATAAATACTTAGCCTTGAAAATTCAGAAAATCCCATAAGATAACCAATAACTGCAAAAACAAGACTGGCAATAACTCCTACAGCAGCTATGAGGCCGATATGGCTCTCAGTCATTTCAGAATAAGAGTAAAGCCCGTGCCTTTTTGCAGCCTTGTAAATTTTTGGCTTTACATCAAAAACAAGACAAGCCATCCATATTAAATTCCCAACAGACACTATAGAAAAAATAATGGGGAACAGAATACCTGCATAAAAAGGATTTTTGAGATAATGAGAAGGTTTAAAACCATATCTTTTAATTTCCCATATATTTATTTCTATTTTTGAATCAAGATAAAAAGACGTGATTTTTTTTGCCAGGATATTTACTAGAAAAACACAAAAAACCGCTAAAAGAGTATAAGGGAGAGCACCCATGCCTTTGAAAAGGCAAATCATGAACGTTATTATAAAAACTATTATTAGTATTGAAGAAATTTCCTTTAAATTTAGCATGATTTAATCAGACAGGAATTTTTTATAAAGTTTGTTATACTCTTAATGACCTCTTATTTTTCATCAATATGTCCAAAAATATGGAAAAGTATTTAAAATGAGTTTGATTAAAATTTGATATGCGTATAAAGAAAATAACAGAGGTTATAGGTTCTAAAGTTTATACAGATTCAGGAGATTACTTTGGAGAAGTTGAAGAGGCTAATTTGCATGAAAACAAGGTTGATGGATGGAGAATAAAGGTTGGTGGAAGTGTTACATCTCTTATTGGTGGAGCTAGAGGAGTCATTATTCCTCATCAGTTTGTAAGAGCAATAAGTGATATTTTTATTATAAACAAATCTGCTCTTCCAAGCCCAGATTCTGAAATTGAGGAAATCCCTGAAGACCTAATATAAAATGGTTCAAGAAACAATATTCCAGCACTGGATTTTTACCAAGTTTGCTCTTCCATTTTTATTAGTATTTTTTATAGTTTTTGGAATTCTAGAAAAAACAAAACTTTTTGGCCCTGCTAAAAAACAATTAAATGCTCTTATTGCATTTGTTGTAGGTTTGATTTTGATTGCTGCAGTTTCTCCAACTCTGACTATTACAAATTTAGTTTTATTCCTTACAGTAGCAATAGTTGTTTTATTTGTAGCACTTTTGCTTTGGGGGTTTGTTACAGGAGAAGAAGGATTGAAATTTGAAAAAATTCCAAAAGCATTAAAATGGTTTATTGGAATTGTGATTGTTGTTGCAGTTATAATTGCTCTTTTTTGGGCACTTGGAGCAGAAGTAACAGCCTTTGAAACGATTTCCAATTTCTTTTTTAAAAATGATTGGAGTAAAGGTTTTTGGACAAATCTTGCTTTTGTGGTTGTTGTTATAGTTGCCTTGGTTTTGGTTTTGAGAAAGACTAAAGAAGGGAAATAATTTTTGATGATTAATATAAGAATATGAATTGTGAAGAATATAATCTCCTTTTATAAGTTCTATAATTCTAAAGATTTATTCAAAGAACCCTTCTAACACATTTTTTATATAGTAAGAGTAAGTAATAATATGTTTTACTTTTTAAACAGAACTCTTTATTAAACATAGCTTTGCAATTACGAAACATATTTAAATATTCTTAACTAAATTTTAATATGTTAGACCAGATTTTTACTCTTCAGTTTAGAGGATTTTATGGGGGAACTTTTGGAGAATTATTATCTTACATGGAGCAGGCAGGATTTTTTGCTTATGTTTTACCTTTTCTTTTGATATTTGCTTTAGTCTTTGGAATTTTAACGAGAACACAGATTTTTAAAAACAACAAGGCAATCAATGCGGTTCTTGCGTTTGTTGTAGGGCTCTTAGCTTTGCAATTTGATTTTGTTCCTATATTTTTCTCAGAAATTTTTCCCCGACTTGGAGTTGGTCTTGCTATAATTCTTGCTTTGCTTATTTTAGCAGGTCTTTTTTTTGATCCAAAAAATAAATTGATAAACTATAGTTTATTGGCTGTAGGTGTTATTATTTTCTTTGTTGTATTAATCCAAACAGCAGGATGGGTTGGATGGACGTCTGGGTTTTTTTTGTATAATAGCTGGCCAACAATTGTGATGATAATAGTAGTTCTAGCAGTTGTTGCACTTGTTGTTAATTCTCTTGGTCCGAAAAAACAAATACCTAACTTAACAGGTTATTGGGCACAACCTCCTGAGCAGAAATAAATATTATTATTTCTTTTTTGAAGTTTTCTTAGTTACTGGTTTTCTCTTAACTTTGCGATGTGGAATGCGCTTCATACTGGGTGCGTGATATTTATGTTTTTTTTCTGCCACAGTATTAACTATTTTTCCAAAAGATTGCTGCATCATACCCATTTCTTTTTTTATACCTTCAAGCCCTCTTCCATAAGAGCCAACTTTTTCAAGTATCTCTGCTTGAAGTCTATCAATATTTAATTCAATTCTTTTTAATCTATCTGATATATTGTCTATTTTTGTTTGTGCAAGAACTTTAAACTCAGTTAAATCTTCAACCTGTTTTTGTATTGTTTTTATTTTTTCAAAGAAAACCTGCTCTGTTATTTCTATTATTGTGTCTGTGTCGCTTATCCCTGATGTAGGTTCGTATTCTTGTTGAGGAGAATACTCTTGAGGCATATATTGCTCTGATTGATATGGGTCTTGTTGATATTGTTGAGGACCTTGACCTGGATAAACTTCTCCTTGTGGCTGAGGAACATATTCTTCGTTAGAAATCTCTTGAGAAACAGGACCACCTCTTTTCTGTAAGGGGGCTGTTTGATATTCTTTTGGCATAGGAGTTAAATCTACATCTGAAATTCCTCCTTCTGTAGGAAGCTCTTTTGGAGGAGGCTCTGCTCCTTCAGGACCCATTATAGAGGGCTCCATCTCATTTTTAACATTTCCTCCTGAAGACACAGCACTTTTTATTTTTGCCTGATTAAGAGCCTCTGTTATCGCATTTGGAGAAGCACCTTGCTCTCTTAATTTGCTTATAATTTCATTTTCAGGAATTCCCCTTCTTTTTAATTCCATTACTTGCTCTAAAACACCCATTTTTCTTTTAATTTAGTTAGTTTTTTGATTTTTTTAAATCTTTTTTTCTGGCAAATTCTAAGGGTTGAAACATTTTTGCCTGTTTTGAAAGAATTTCAAGATCTTCTTTTCTTGCAAATTTTGAAAATTCTGCTGAAGCGGTTTCTAAAAAAGAGATAAGTCTTTCCATATTTCTTTTTATTATTTCAAGATCTTTTTTTATTTCAGAAATATCTGCACTAGTTTTTTCTTTTATTTCAATAAGATTTTGTCCTATGAGAAGAAGCCTGTCTCTTAACATCCTAGATCTTTCTTCAACATCTCTTATTTTGGTATTAATTTCCCAAGATATCTGGGCTTCATAACCTCCTTGTTCTTCTACCATATAAAAATGAAAGTTAAATTAGTTTAAATTTGTTGTGTTTGCAAACACAACAAATTTTTAAGGGAGGAAATTATTTCTTTATTGTTCTCCATAGAAGATTAAAGTATTTAAGAAAGCTATTCGCAGCGCTAGATTTGATAAGATTGACAGATTTGTATGAAAGTGATTCTTATGATATTATCCATAAAATATTTTGTATACAAAATATTTTAAACTCATCCTCTTTTTTATCTATATCTAAAATGCCACAAAGTCAAGGAAAAGCTTTGTATTCTTATGAAGTAAAAAGAGAAGGGGGAGAAGACATCCTTTATATAAATTATCTTGGAGCTCCTTTTGTCCCAAATCTTGCAGATTCTCCTGAAGTTATGGAAAGGACAACTAATGCCCTTACAGAAAACCCAAATATTTCAAGGATTATTTTTGTGCAGCAAAAAAATTATAATTATGATTTTAAAGAGACTTCTTTTCTTTTGGAGATGGCGCACCTTTATACATATCTTATCAAACAAGAAAAAATCCTTTCAAGAGAAAAGTTATCTATAGGAGAAGACCGGTTTTTTTCAAAAAAGTATAACGAGATTTTTTCTTTTCTTAATATGTTAAAGAGGGATCCTATCGCAGCTTATTTTGAATTGAGAAAAATAATTATCCAAGAAAGAATTTTTCTTGAAAAACTTGGAGTTGATCATAAATCATATCAGGAAAATTACCTTGGCCTGCTTGAGAGAATTCTTAAAATGATGGAAAAAACAAGCCTTATACAAGGGGCTATTCCTTACCTGGATGATTACAGAAAAGGAGACAGGGAAATTTACAATAAACTTTTCAAACCCGACGTGATTCCTAATTTTACTTTTACAAGACTTGTTTCAGATCTTCCCAGAGATTCAGAAATAATTGATCAATATAAGATATCAATTGATGAATACGATGTTTCTCTTGTAACACTTCTTAAAAAGAAAGAGGAGTCTAAGGTATTGTATCATCTGGTTCCTCCTGAAAATATTTTAAGTGAAGACCAGAATATGCTTTTGAATCTTGCAAGAGGAGTTCTTATAGAGCATCAACCTAAAGCAGAGGAATTCACAGATACTGAAAGAACAAGACGTGTTTTTTTTAATATTTCAAAAGATCTTTTGCAGGACCTTGCTCAGAGCAAAGGAATAAAACTTAATTATTCTGATTTAAACAAACTTGCAACAATCCTTGTAAGGCACACAATTGGTTTTGGAATTCTCGAGGTTCTTCTTCAAGACAAAAATCTTCAGGACATATCTTTAAACGCTCCTATTTCAATGATTCCTGTTTTTGTCAGACATCAAGAGTATGATGAATGTTTAACAAACATACTCCCAAGTCAGGAAGATGTTGATTCTTGGGCAGCAAAGTTTAGATTGGTTTCTGGAAGACCTTTAGATGAAGCAAATCCTATACTTGACACTCAGCTTGAAATTGGAAAGATAAGGGCAAGAATAGCAATAATTCAACGGCCTCTAAGCCCTGATGGATTAGCTTATGCTATAAGAAGGCATAGAGAGGAGCCATGGACCTTACCTTTGTTTGTGCAGAATAAAATGATAAATCCTCTTGCAGCAGGACTTCTGAGTTTTCTTATTGATGGCTCAAGGACCTTGCTTGTTGCAGGAACAAGAAGCTCTGGAAAAACATCTTTGCTTGGAAGTTTAATGCTTGAAATAATCCCTAAATACAGAATAATTGTAATTGAAGATACCCTTGAATTACCTATTGAATCTTTAAGGAATCTTAAATATGACATTTTACGAATGAAAGTCAGAAGCGCTTTGCTTAAAACAACAACAGAGATTTCTGCAGACGATGGAATAAGAACAAGTTTAAGGCTTGGTGACAGCTGTTTAATTATTGGTGAAGTAAGGTCAGTGGAAGTCCAGGCGCTTTATGAAGCAATGAGGGTTGGTGCTTTGGCAAATGTTGTTGCAGGAACAATTCACGGAGCTTCTCCATATGGGGTTTTTGACAGGGTTGTCAATGATCTCGACGTGCCAGCTACTAGTTTTAAAGCTACAGATATTATTGTTATCTGCAATCCAATAAAAACCCCTGACGGATTGCATTCGTTTAAAAGAGTTGTAAGAATTTCAGAAGTAAGAAAACACTGGCAAAAGGATCCTTTGGAAGAAAAGGGATTTGTTGATCTTATGAAATATAATGTTGAAACAGATGAACTTGAACCAACAGATGATTTGATTAATGGAGACAGTGAAGTTATTAAAGATGTTGCGGCAAATGTTAAGGGGTGGGCTGGAAACTGGGATGCTGTTTGGGATAATATTCTTTTAAGGGCGAAAATAAAAGAAGAAATTGTGAAAACAGCTGAAAAACTAAAAAAGCCTAGCATTCTTGAAGCAGAATTTAGTACTGCGTCTAATCAGGCTTTCCACCGAATTTCTGATGAAATAAGAAAAGAAGTTGGTCTTCCTGTAAGTGAAAGGGTTTTTCCAGAATGGCAAAAGTGGCTGAATGAAGAGATTAAGAAGAGGAAATTGTAATGGAAGTTGTCTTAGTTGATAAAAATAATAAAAAGATTGGTGTTGAAGAAAAAATAAAAGCACATAAAGAAGGAAAATTACACCGAGCCTTTTCAATATTTACTTTTAATTCAAAAGGAGAATTACTCCTTCAAAAAAGAGCAAAAACAAAATATCATTCTGGAGGATTATGGTCAAATACTTGCTGTGGCCACCCAAAACCTAATGAAACATATCAACAAGCAGTCCATAGGAGATTAAAAGAAGAAATGGGTTTTGACTGCAAATTAAAAAAATTATTTTGTTTCAAATATAAGTTGGCTCTTAAGGGAGGACTAATTGAAAATGAGTATGATTGTGTTTTTATTGGGAGATTTAATGGAGAACCAAAACCAAATTCCAAAGAAGTTATGGATTATAAATGGATTTCTATAAAAGAGTTAAAACAAGATATAGTTAAAAATCCAGATAAATACACGGTTTGGTTAAAGAAGATTTTAAAAAAGATAAAGAATTCACAAATTAGGGAGATAATAAAATGATAGATTGGTTTGCCACTAATTTCATAATTTTGTATGCAATTTTATATGGGGTAACTATGAAAATTGCTGATTTATTTGATGAACATGGTTTAAAAGAATGGTTTAAAGGAAGTAAAATTCTTTTTGGATTCTTAGAGGGGATTTTTGGTGCTTTATTAATTGTTGCACATCCTGTAATAGGAATAATTGTTTTAGCAGCAACCATTTCTTTTTTATTAAGAAATCGCCTTGATTATTTAAATCATCAAATAGCTGCAGCAATTATAATTATATTTTTCATCCTGTATGGTAACTTCAATCTTTTAATTTTCATAATATTTTTTCTTGTATATTATATTTTTGGCTCTTTAAAAGACTATCTTGATGATAAGAAGAAACTTAAGAAGGGATTTGTACCAAAATTTGTTGAGCTCGCCCCTTATGGGCCAATCGCAACATTTATTTTTTCTTTGATAACTAAGGATTGGATAGTTTTCATTTCTTGGACTGTAACAGTGATAGTCTATGATTTGATTAAATATTCATATAGGAAGAAAGGCTATAATTAATCCCAAAATTTATTAAGTAAATTTTATTACTTCTTGTAGGTAAAAAATATAAAAAGAGGTAAAAATGCCTGCATCAAAAAAAGATATTGATGATATTCTTAGAAAGTATGAAAGTAAAATACAATCTAAGATTAAGACAACAGGAATCAAGAAAGGAAACTATAGTCAGGAGTATATTAAATTTAAACAAGAAATGGCTCCTGAAATCTCAAGATACGAGAGATGGTGTAAAAGTATTGGGAGCATTATAAAACTGAAAATTTCTGAAAAAGACAAGTCTAAAATCAAAAAACACCTTGAAATTGCACATCTTGATCTTGAACCATGGCAACCCTTGACTTTAAGTGTCATGGCTTTTCTCATTATTTTTTTAATAGGACTTTTTGTTTCTGTAGCAGTTGTTCTTATTAATGGGAGTTTTGATGCCTTTCCTTTTTTATTTTTCTTGCTTATGTTAATTTTTTCTTTTTTCTTATTTTATTTTATGAAAGTGTACCCTGCACGGATTGCTAATAAATGGCGTTTAAAAGCTTCTTCACAAATGGTTCCTGCAATTTTATATGTTGTAATTTATATGAGGCATACACCAAACTTTGAAAGAGCAATTGCTTTTGCTTCAGAGCATCTTCAGTATCCTTTAGCTTTGGATTTAAAAAAAGTTTTTTATAATGTTCAAGTTGGAAAATTTTCTACAATTAAAGAAAGTCTTGATAATTATCTTGAAACATGGAGAGATTACTCTATAGAATTTATTGAGGCTTTTCATCTTATTGAAAGTAGTTTATATGAACCAGATAATTCACAAAGGATTCTTACTTTGGAGAAATCACTGAGGGTTGTTCTTGACGGGGTTCATGATAAGATGTTAAGATTTACTCATGAAGTCAAAAGTCCTTTGACCAGTGTTTATATGCTTGGTGTTGTTTTGCCAACTTTAGGACTTGCCTTGTTACCTCTTGCAACTGCAATGCTTGGTGGCTTGTTAACCTGGGTTCATGTATTTATCCTTTTCAATCTTATTATTCCTTTCCTTGTTTTTTATCTCACAGATAAAATTGTTTTTTTAAGGCCAGGAGGACATGGAGAAACTTCTTTGATTGAGAAAAATCCTTTGTATTATAAATATAAAAGTAAAAACCCTTATTTCACAGCATTTTTAATTACACTTCCCTTCTTTATACTTGGTTTCTTACCCTTTATTTTTCAATACACTGCTTTTCCCGAGTTTATAGGACTACAAAACGACTATACTTTTTCACAGTTAGGTCTTGGATTTTTTGGGGATGGAAAGTTTTTTGGTTTTACTGATACAGGTACAGGAACCAAAGGGCCTTTTGGAATGGGGGCTTTAATTTTAAGTATGTTTATTCCTCTTGGAGTGGCTTTATTTTTTTCCATATCTTTTAAGGCGAGAACAAAAGAACTAATGATTGAAAGAAAAAATACAAAACAACTTGAGCAGGAGTTTAATAATTCATTATTTCAAGTAGGAAACAGACTTGGTAACGGGGTTCCTCCAGAGATTGTTTTTGGAAAAGTTGCAGAATCTTCAAAAGGATTGAAAACAGAAGACTTCTTCAGACGTGTTGATTATAATATAAGGCAAATGGGGATGGATGTGAAGAAAGCAATCTTTGATCCAAAAAGAGGAGTGCTTATTCATTATCCTTCAGAATTGATTGCAATTAGCATGAGGGTTCTTGTAGAATCTGCTAAAAAAGGACTTAAAATTGCAGCAATAAGCATGATGAGTATTTCAGAGTATGTTAAAAACATAAAAAAAATCACCTCGAGGCTGAAGGACATGCTTGCAGAGATTGTTTCTGATATGAAAAGCAATATGTCCTTCCTTGCACCTCTTCTTTCAGGAGTTGTTGTTGGCTTGGCAGCAATGATTACATCTATTCTTACGAAATTAGACAATTTAGATTTAGCAGGAGAAAGTGTATCAGCCTTAGGAGGATTATCAAATATGGTTGGTCCCGATGGAATTTTTCAAGTTACCAATATGATTCCCCCTTATTTTTTACAGATAATAATAGGAATCTATCTTATTCAAATAATTTTCATTTTAACACGAACTCTTGTAATTATTGATTCAGGAGAAGACAGACTTCAGGCAACAAATAAAATAGGGAAAAATTTTTCAAAAGGAGTAATGCTTTACTTTGTCACAGCTACTCTTGCAATATTAGCATTGTTTATATTAACAACCATTGTTCTTGGAAATTTGGTTTGATTAGTTAAATTTATTAAATCACATTTGTTTTTTCAGATATGAGGATTAAAAGAGGTAAAAAAGGAATTATTTCTGATTATCTTCCTTGGATTTTAATAGCTGTTGCAGTTCTTGTTATTTTAATGATTACAATTTTCTTGCTTAAAGGAGAAGGAGGTTCTCTGATAGACAAAATAAAAAATATATTTGGATAAAAATGTAAAATGGAATTAACAATACAAAATCTTATAAAAATTATCATAGGCAAATTTACCTTCTTTTTTAGCTTCTAATCTAGCATTATAAAAAAAGTCTATAAAAGTTTTGAAGATTTTACTCTTTTCATATATAGCAACTGATTTTACCTCTGAAATTACATTTTTATATTTCCAGTGGTAGGCAGTATGGTGATGTTTC
>CAZZCD010000007.1:0-497 GCA_964652735.1 Candidatus Woesearchaeota archaeon
ATAAGAAAAAAGAAGATAAAAAAGGAAAAAACAATTTGGTCAATCTAGCACGTAAAACAAAAGAGAGAGAGATACAGAGAGAGAGAGATTAGGGCTTTCTATTAAAAATAAAGGAATGCCCCTTGGAAATTTAACAAGCCAGTTTTTTGCTAATGTTTATCTTAATGAATTGGATAAATTTGTCAAACATATATTAAAAGTAAAATATTATATAAGATATGTTGATGATTTTGTAATTTTACATTCTTCTAAAGGGCAATTAAAATTTTGGAAAGATCAGATTAATGAATTTTTAATGAGGGAATTAAAATTGAAATTACATTCAGAGAAATCAAGAATAATTTCATTGTCAAAAGGAATTGATTTTGTCGGCTTCAGGAATTTTTATTATTTTAGATTATTGAGAAAGAGAAACAAAAGAAACATGCAACGAAAAATTATTTTATTTTCCAAAAACGAAATTCTTCCAGAAAAAATGGCTGAAATTTTTCAGGGCT
>CAZZCD010000007.1:507-12398 GCA_964652735.1 Candidatus Woesearchaeota archaeon
AAAATGGGCAGATGCCTTTAATCTTAGACAAAAAATATTTTTAGAAATAGTTGAAAATCTCTAATTTATCTAATAAAACTAACAGCCCAGAAAATTAAAAGAAGCAGCAATATGAATATAAAAAATCGTGTTGAAAAGACAAAAAGTTTTTTCGCTGTCTTCTTACTTTTTGTTAAAGCAAGAATTGTTAAATAGAAAAATCTTCCACCGTCAAAAATTCCCATAGGAAGCATATTAATTAATGCAACGCTTATACTTATTAGGACAATCCACCAAAGCAAATTATAGATAAATATACTTAATTCACCAGATTTTGGTTCATAATAAACATGCGGTTCTTTAAATGAAACAGCACTCATAATTTTTCCAAGAATACCGGTTCTTCCCTGAGATATAAACCCAATTCCTAACCAAGCAGCTCCAGGTGTGTCTGGATGCTCTTCAAGAACAAGAGTTTTTTCTACAACTCCATTATCTGTTATTGTTTTTACAGTTATTTCATCTCCTATGTTATATTTATCTAATTCTTCAACCAATATATCAACGCTATTTATTTTTACCATATTAATCTCTGAAATAATACTGCTTAAATTTTCCTTAATAGCTGGTGCAGAATCATAAATCGAAATAGTATCACTATCATTTTGATCTTCCAGCATTTCTTTTGTGGCAAAATAAACAGTATTTCCCACAATTATTTCATTAAATCCTTCTTCATCCACAAGTTCCAGAATCAGGTCATGAGATGTCTCGTTTAACTGTGCGTTATTTATTGAAGAAATTCCTGCAATAGCTATAGTAGATATAGCATAAGTATCAAAAATAATTCCTGAAGGAGCAAATGCCATAGAAAAGAAGAAGAACAAAACTATGAAAAATAAAATTGCAGTTAAAACATTTGCAAATGTTCCTGCACCGAGAACTGCCATCTGTTCAAATTTCTTTGATTTACTCATACTTTTTTCATCTTGCTCAACAAATGCTGCTGGAAATATAGGGAAAAAATAAGGGAAGAAGGCAAAACCTGTGGATTTTATCTTTATGTTATATCGCCTCATTAAAATTCCATGGGCCATTTCATGGGTTATTGCTATAATTGCTATGATAACTATCCAGTATGTAAAATAAAAAGGTGGTAAAAATTCTAGCTTAAAAACCTGAGGGAGATAAGGAACAAGAGGCATAATTGGCGGAACTTTGATAGCTCTTACAATACTTGGGCTAAAGAAATAAATTTTTACAATTGTATAAATAAGGTAAAAAATACCAATCATAAGAAGATAGCCGAATGTTATTGAAACATAACTTAGTGCCTTTAAAGTTCTTTTATATTTATTTCCTATATAATTGATTAATTTTATTCCCCATTTTGTTCTATAAAGATACAAAAGTCCTTCTCTTTTAAGATTCTTTCTTCTTATATAGAGGAAAATAGAAGATATTATTAGGAAAAATGCTAGAAATATCACATCATAGATTAAAAAACTCATATTACACCTGTTTTTTTCTTAAAGGACGAAATGCTTTTTTATGGCATTTCCTGCATTTAATCTTCCCTTTTAAAATTTTTTGATGGTCTGCTTTGATTTTAGCATGACATTTTTTACAAACAAAGACATTCTTAAAAAGTCTATTCTGTGCTTCAGGTATTTTTGCCATATTTATAACTCTTTCTTTATTATTTTTCTTCCCTCGATATCGAAATATTCTACATTTGAAGTTTCCTTAAGTTCTGTTTTTAGTTCTTCAGGACAGTTTATCTCCATTGTCTCAAAATTTTCCAAGTCCATAACACTGACTTTATTTGTAATTGAAAGAACCTGGGCTTTTCTTTTGTCAACCATAGGAACTTCAAATCTTTCATGTCCTGGAACCACAAAAACTTTTTTCTGCTGATTTATTATTCCTATTGCTTCTATCCTCGCCTTAGCATGTCCGTGCTTCCCTGTCTTGCTTATATCAATCTTTTTAATAGTATATGGTTCACCCTCAATAAGAATATTTGTTCCAGGTCTTGCCTCTGTCGCATTAATTATTTTTAAAACCATAAATAAAAACAGCAAAATATACTTAAAAAGGTTTACTTATTATTAGCAGATTAATTTTAAACAAACCTTTAAAAATACATCATCAATTCTTTTTTAATGATTAAAGAAAAAGATTTTATTGAAATAGAATTTACAGGAAAAATAAAAGATGGAGGGGTTTTTGATTCAACTATAAAAGAAGAACTTGAAAAATTACAAGTGGAGCATGATCATCCTGTAGAAGCCAAACCATTTATTTTTTGTCTTGGTCAGGGAATGTTTCTTAAGGCTTTGGACGATTTCCTGATTAAAAAAGAAATAGGAAAAGACTATGAAATTGAGCTTGAGCCAGAACAAGCCTTTGGAAAAAGAAACCCCTCATTAGTTCAGAAAATTCCTATAAGGGTTTTCAACGAGCAAAAAGTAAACCCTGTTCCAGGAGTTATGTTTAATTTTGATGGAAGAGTTGGAAAAATACTCACAGTTTCAGGGGGAAGGGTTATGGTTGATTTTAATCATTCTCTTGCAGGAAAAACACTTGCTTATAAAATCAAAATTTTAAGAAAAGTTACTGACATTAAGGAAAAGATTAAAGCACTTAATGAATTTTTCTTCAGAAAAGAGTTTAAATTTGAAGTAAAAGATAAAAAATTAATCTTGGACGTTGAAGAATCTCTTATAAAACTTGTTGAGTTGTTTAAGGAGAAGTTTAAAGAGATTCTTGGAGTTGATGTTGAAATCAAAGGAATCAAGAAAGAAAAGAATAATGAAAAACCAAAATAAATTTGATGAAATCTCAAAGAAGCTTTTTCCCAGATTAAAATACATAAAAGCTCAAAACCAGCAATTAATTATTGCATTTTCAGGAGTTCCTGGTTCAGGAAAATCAGAGCTTTCAAGGAAGCTTGAGGAAAAATATAGTGCAGTCAGAATCGGAAACGACACTATTCGAGACATAAGCAATCATTCAGGAATTTCTCCTCTTTCAGAAGAGAAAAGAGAGAACTTACTCCAAGATTATAATGAATATTTTATAAGAAATTATCCTTTTAAGAACAAACTCCTTATTCTGGATAAAAGTATGGACAGGCAATATAAAAGATTCTTTCCTGTTTTTAAAGAATTAGGATTAGGGTTTTTTATCATTAGATTAACTATGGATAAAGAAGGAGCAATTGAAAGAATTATGAAGAGAAAAAAGGGGGAAGATTTGGATTTAGTTGAGAGAAGTATGGAAAGATGGCAGAGAGAATTTTTGGATTTTGGGAAAAATGCTCATTATGACATTCTTACTGACGGAAAAAATCCTGATTTTGAAAAAGTTTGCGAGAAGATCGATAAGATTTTATCTTAACATTATCTTTTATGAAACAACATTTTTTTAAACTTCTTTCTCCCCAGTTATATATGCCACGATTTAATCTCTTATCTTTCATTTTTCTCTTCATAGCTTTTGTTAGTTTTTTGTTTTCATTCAAATCTCAAGTAACGGGTAATTTTTTGCTGGAGGGTGGGAGCCCATTAAACTTTCTTAACCTTTTAACAGTCATTTCTTTTGTCTTATTTCTATTTGTTTTCTTATCTGGAAGAAAATTAGAAGCAATACTGGTTCCTACTGGAAGCCACAAATCTGATAGGGAACGAGCAGAGAGGGGAGAAGAATATTATCATAAACACGAAAAAGAAAGGCCTTCTGTTTTGATAAGCGGAAGCGTAGATGAAAAATATGGTGAGCGTTTTCCCTCATCTCAACCAGGGCACATTTACAAATATATGAGGAAAGAGGATGTTCCAAGAGATGCCTTTTTGTTTGAGCCAGAATCCAAAAATACAGCAGAGAATGTTCTTTATTCTGCAGAAGTTATAAAGAAAAAAGGAATAAAAACAGTTGATGTCGTTTCAAATCCTTCTCACTTGTGGAGGTTTAAGTCTCTGTTTAAGAAAGCTAAAGAAGAAGGTCTTGTAGATGAAGATGTAAAGATTAATTATATCCCCACAAGAAAGAATGTTTTATTTGAAGATGCAGGAGATGCTTTATACGGAATTGCAGCTCATTTAAAGCATTCTCTAGAATCCAGAAGAAGTCCTCTAAAACCAAAAAATCTTCCTAAAAACATTAAAAAATCACAATAATCCTTATAAATCTACATGAACTATTTCAAATATGGAAGATGTTTATGGTGATGTTCATTCAGAAGTAAAAGAGATTGACAGAGAACTTGCAGAGCTTCTAAAAAAACAATCAACCAAAACCAAAGTTGTAGGTATCGGGGGTGGCGGAGGAAATTCTTTAGGTAGGATGAAGGAAATAGGAATAAAAGGCGCCGAACTTATTGCAATAAATACAGATGCTCAGGATCTTTTATACAGTAATGCTGATCAGAAAGTCCTTATAGGAAAAGAATTAACCCAGGGACTTGGAGCAGGAAGCAATCCTCGAATAGGAGAAGAAGCAGCAAAAGAATCTGGATCAGAAATAAAGAAAAAACTTTCAGAGAGTGATATGGTTTTTGTTACTTGTGGTCTTGGAGGAGGAACAGGAACAGGTGGTGCACCTGTGATAGCGAATATAGCAAAGAAACAAGGCTCATTAGTTATAGGGGTTGTTACATTACCTTTTACAATAGAAGGTAAAAAGAGAATAGAAAATGCTATGAATGGGTTAGAAAGGCTAGAAGCTGTTGTAGATACTTTAATAGTTATCCCAAATGATAAACTTCTTGAACTTGCTCCAGAACTGCCATTATATACGGCATTTAAAATTGCTGACGAAATCTTGACTAATGCAGTTAAAGGAATTACAGAACTAGTAACCACTTCTGGGCTTGTTAATCTTGACTTTGCAGACATAAGTGCTGTGATGGCTGATGGAGGAGTTTCTTTGATAGGTATGGGAGAATCAGACAGCACTAATAGAGCTGTTGAATCTGTTGAAAAAGCAATACATAATCCTCTTTTAGATGTAGATATATCAAACGCTAGTGGTGCTTTGGTCAATATAGTAGGGGGGTCAGATATGAGTCTTGACGAGTGTAAATTAATTATAGAAACAATTGGAAATAAGTTAAGCCCTGATGCAAAATTAATATGGGGAGCACAAATCTCTGCAGACATGGAAAAATCAATACGAGTCTTGCTTATTGTGACAGGTGTAAAAAGCTCCCAGATTCTTGGACATGGAGAAACTCTTGAAAGCATAAAACACAGGGAAATAGAGGAAGAACTCGGAATTGAATTTTTTGAATAAGATGGCAAACCCAGCAAGTGAATATGATTCAGGAATAAGGTTAGTTATAAGATCTTACAAAAGATTAGAAAAGTTAAACTCCCATCACGAATTACTAAGATTTATATTGATTGAAGATGATGGAGGGGGTTTTATTATTGATCCTAACACAAGAGAGGACTTATTGTCTAAGTTTGGTTATAACGAGAGAGGAATGCTTCTTCCTTGGGCATCAATTGATTACAAATATAGTTTAGCAATGGATAAAGAATCAAGGAGAATAGAAAATAAAATTGAATAATTTTAAAAACTCCATACTTCTATCTTAAAACATGGGAAAAATGAATAAACTCAAGTCCTTTATTGCAAAATCAAAAAGAGTCTGGCTTATACTAAAAAAACCATCAAGAAAAGAGTATGAGATGATTGCAAAGGTTTCTGCTATAGGAATTGCAGCATTAGGAGTTGTAGGATTTCTTATTTCACTATTTATGAATGTGTTTGATTAGAGATTTATATTTTTAATTTCTTGATCCAATCGTGCCTTGTACTTCCATATTAAAGAACTTCCTGATTTTATAAGTTGCACAATCCAGGCATGGAATTTCTGGACATTCCTCAACACTTTCATATTGGCATATTTTATCCCTATCACATTTATTACAATAATGAACTTCAGAACATCTAGCACATAAATCATCTAAATGAATATTAAAACTTTTTAAACCAAAACGAAGCGAAAGAAGCGGTTCTTTAGAATATGACTTAGATAAATGAGAAATAATATCTATATGATTAAAAGGCGGTTTCATAATAAACTTTACTTATTCAAACAATATTAATCTTTCGCTCACCCATTAAACAAAAATTTATAAACCCAAATTCTTAAATAATCTTAACTGCTTCTTAAAAAATTAAGGAGTAGATGGAACTCAATAATCTTTTTGAAAAAGATTAGACAAAACCTGGACAAAAATAAAAAACCTCGAAAATGATTTTTATTATTAAAGTTACTACAAACAAAGAAGAGAAAGCAGTTGATATGATAGCTGAAAGAGCAGAAAAAAAAGGAATTAATGCGTATTCTGTTTTAAAACCCCATGGTTTAAGAGGGTATGTTCTTGTTGAAGCAGAGGATCGTGAGAGCGCAGAAGAAGCTGTTTTTAATCTTCCATATGTGAAGGGAATTATTGGAAAAACAATTGGATACGAAGAAATAAAAAACATGGTTGAACCTTCAATAACTACTATTTCAATAAAAGAAGGAGATATTATTGAGATAATTGGCTCAACATTAAAAGGTGAAAAAGCGAAAGTTATAAGAATTGATAAACAAAAAGAAGAAGTTGTAGTAAACTTACTCGGGGCAGTTGTTCAGTTGCCCGTGACAATTAAAATAGATAATGTTAAAGTTATAAGAAGGGAAGAGGAAGAAGAAAATGCAGATTAAATTATTAGTTGAAGGAGGAGACATGAAGCCAGGTCCTGTACTTAGCCAGAAGCTCGGACCAACAGGAGTTCCTATGAATCAGGTTATTCAAAAAGTCAATGAAGCAACCAAAAGCTTCAAAGGGTTGAAAGTTCCTGTTGAATTAGAAATAGATATTAAAACAAAAAATGTTGATATTGAGGTTCTTTCCCCCCCTGTTTCAGAATTATTAAAAAAAGAACTTGGGGCAGAAAAAGGTTCTGGGGATCACAAACAAATTAAGGTTGCAAATGCTTCTATAGAACAAATAATTTCTATAGCAGCAACAAAATTACCAGATTTATTGAGTAAGGATTTAAAAGCAGCTGTTAAAACTATTTTAGGGAGTTGTATAAGTCTTGGAATTTTAGTTGAAAATAAATCTCCTAAAGAAGTTATAAATGAAATTGATGAAGGGAAATATGATTCTGAAATTTCCCAGGAAAAAACAGAAACTTCTGAAGAAAAGAAAGCTAAACTGGATAAATTCTTTGAAGTCAGAAAAGCTAAGCAGGAGAAAGACAAGAAAGCTCTAGAGGAAGCCAAAGCAGCTGAGGAAGCTGCAGAAGGAACAGAAGAAGAAAAGCCTGAAGAAGCAGAAGAACCTGAAGAAGAGAAAAAAGAAGAAAAGAAATAGAGTAGTAAAGTTTTTTAATGCTATAAAACCCTTAAATATTAACGGGGTAGTCGGCTAGTCTGGTAGGCTTCCAGCTTTGGGAGCTGGCGACGGGGGTTCAAATCCTCCCTACCCCATTTGTTTCAAATGAAATCAAAAAGTAAAAAAACAAAATCAGCAGGACGTTTTGGAGCCAGATATGGAAAAAAGGTCAGAGCTAGAATTGTTTCTGTTGAGACAAAACAAAGAATAAAACAAAAATGCCTTTTCTGCGGAAAAATAGGGGTGAAAAGGCTTTCCAAAGGATTATGGCAGTGTAAAAAATGCAATAAAAAATTTGCACATGATGTATATCATCTACCGTCTGAGCTTATTTTATCAAAAGAATTAAATAAAATAACTTAAAAAACAGAAAACCATGCCAACATATAAATGTTTCAAGTGTGAAAAGAAAATTAAAAGTGCTAATCTTGATAAGAGATTTGTCTGCCCAAACTGTGGCGGTAAGATTTTTTATAAGCCAAGGACAAAAGTCAAAAAAGTGAAGGCGGTGTAAATAAAAATGACAGACAAAGAAAAGAAAGCCAAAAGGAAACAATGAAAGATAAAGAAAAAGAAATTCAGGAAATACAAATTCTTGAACAAAATCTTCATAATTTACTCCTTCAGAAACAAGCCTTTCAAATGGAACTTTCAGAAACACAGGCAGCAAAAAAAGAAATAAAAGACTCTAAAGATGTTTTTAAAATCATAGGACAATTAATGATAAAAACAGAAAAGGAAAAAGTAAAAGATGAACTTTTAAATAAGGAAAAACTTCTCAGCTTAAGAATAAAATCTATAGAAAAACAAGAAACTTCGTTAGCAGAAAAACTGGATTCTCTCAGAAAAGAAGTTTTTTGAGTTTTCTATCAACGACGGGATATATACAAAAAACTTACGAAATCTTTATAAATATCTGCATTTTAAAGTTAGTATGATTTTTGACAAAATAAAAAAGACTTTTTCAGAAAAAGGTTCTAGGGGTGAATTTGATGATGAGTATATTGAGATTGATTTGGGAAAAGAAGAGCAAGAAAAGAAGGTTTTTGTAAAACTCTTTGTATTAAAAGATTATGATAATGTTAACGACATTCTTAATATCCTGAGGGAAGGTTATACTATTGCTATTATTGATATAAAAACTTTAAGACAAAAGGATTCTATTGAGCTGAAAAGAGCTATTACTAAAATAAAGAAGACAGTGGATGCTTTAGAGGGAAACATTGCAGGTTTTGGAGAAAATATGGTGATTGCAACCCCTTCTTTTGCGAAAATCCACAAAGAACTTCCAAAACAGAAAGAAGAAAAATCAGATAAGTTTGATTATTAATTAATTCTTTTGGTTTGTTATTGGCTTATAATTACCATTACCCTATTTATTATATACATATCACACTTAAATTTTTGACATTGAGAAAATAGTTTTTAAAGCCATAACAATTGTTGCAGGAACAAACAAGGCTAAGAGTGCTGCAAAAACAGCTGCCACAGCATCCCCAATACCTATTCCTATTAAACTACCACGAACACTATCCATTCCAAATTTACTAACAACAACAAGAATAGCTCCTGCCCATAAAAAAGTTTGTGCATCTCTTCCAGGAACATTTACAAATCCTATAATTAATCCAAGAATTACTAATAAAGCATAAATCTGCGTGCTGTATGCAATAACTGTTGGAATAGAAAAGATTGTTGTTGACACCCCAATTAAAATAGCTAGAATAACTCCTATAAAAAATGCCCATGCACCCACAGAATTCTCACGAGATTTTATCACCATCTTGTATAAGAATAAAAATAGTTTTTAAGTTATATAAATTTTCCGCATTTTCAGAAATGCAAAGCCAAATCCTAAAAAATTCCTTGAAAAAATCTATATTCCTGACAACATAAATATTTATAAATCATTTTCACTCAAAAATTACAACAAGATGAAAAGCAAATTATTAGGTTTGTTCGCATTTAGTATTTTTGCGTTTATATTTCTAATGAGTTTTACAAGTGCTACTCTTAGTTTTAGTCCAACTACAGTAACCACATCAAAAATTCATGGTGAAACTAGCGCAACCATAAACTTTGATTTAATTGCAGGAACAGGTACAAATTATACTAATTTACAGTGGTCAGGAATCTCTACAGAAGGAACTTGGGGGACATTACCTACTACCCAGATAAGTCTAAACGAGGATCAAACAGCTTCTCTTACAGCAACTCTTTCAGGAATATCTGCTAATTTTATAGGACCTATTACAGGAAATATAACTGTTATAAATGGTACTATGACAGCTACAACAGCAATTCTTGATGTAACAATAAATATGACTGCTCCATCAGAAATTCAGTTATGTAATGCTATAGGAACTCTTGAAGAATTGGAAATTAAAGACATTGACTTTACAAATAATGGAGGATTTGGAGATGATGATGAGTGGTTCCCTTTTGAAGAGATTGAAGTTGAAATAGACATAAAAAACGATGGAGATTATGATATTGATGACATAGAGGTTTCATGGGGACTTTATGATGTGGATGCTGATGAATGGATTGTTGACTTTGATGAGGAAGACGAGTTTAATATAAAAGACGGAGATATAGAAACCTTTACAGTTTCATTCAAACTTGACGATGACCTTGATGTTGATTTGGAAGACCTTTCTAGCGATACAGACAATTATAGACTTTATGTTGTTGCTGATGGAATAATTGATGACAGTGATTCTTCAAACAATGGACAAGACACATGCGCATTTGATTATAAGTCTGCTTCAATAATTATTGAAGATGATTTTGTGGTTTTAGATAATATTCAATTGCCAGAAGTTGCCCAATGTGGTGCTGATGTTCAAATCACAGCAAATGCATGGAATATTGGAGAGGATGACCAAGAAGATATTACAATTATTGCATATAATAAAGAATTAGGGATAAATGAAGAATTTATTATTGATGACATAGAAGCTTTTGACAAGGAACCAATGGATTTAACCTTTGAAATCCCAAAAGATGCAGAAGAAAAAACATATTCAATAAAACTTACAATTTATGATGAAGATCATGATGTTTATGAAAATGATTATGACGATGATAGGGCAATTTTCAGTGTTTTCCTTGAAGTAGAAGGAAACTGTGGTGCTGCAGTAGGTGAAGTCTCAATATCAGCAAGCCTTGGGTCAGAAGCAAAAGCAGGCAAAGATCTAATAGTTACAGCAATAATTACAAACAATGAAGATGAATTAAAAACATTCACAGTTAGTGCAGCAGGATTTACACAATGGGCATCTTCATACACTGTAGACAAAACTAATCTTATTTTGAATGCAGGAGAATCAGTAAATGTTTTATTCACGTTTGATGTAAATAAGGATGCTTCAGGAAGTCAGGCATTCACAATAGGATTGATTTCAGAAGATAACCAGGTAACCTCACAACCAGTTTCTGTAACAATCGAAGAAAGATCCGGTTTGTTCGGATTGACTGGAGCGGTAACTTCTGACAACGCATACTTATGGGGGATTGGATTTTTGAATATAATCCTTATAGCAATAATCATAATTGTAGCAGTTAGAATCGCAAGAAGGAAGTAAAAATCAATAAACCTAAATTATTTAAACATAATTCTTTTTAATTTCTTATGGTGAAAAAAAAGGGGAATAGAAATAACTTTAATAATTTTTTAAACATCTTTTTGAGATATTTGATTCTTATTCTTGTTGCACTTCCAGGCCTCTTGATTTTCTATTTTATCTTTACCCCTCTTACAATTTACCCTGTTTATTTTCTCCTTGGCTTATTTTTTGATGTTACTCTTTTGTCAAAAATACATATCTTAATAAACAATATTTCAATAGAGCTTATACCTGCATGTATTGCTGGCTCTGCATATTATCTTTTACTTGTTCTTAATTTATCAACACCTAAAATAAAATTAAAAAAGAGGGTTTACGCAATTCTTTTTTCCTTTGCAGTATTCTTGATTTTGAATATTTTAAGAATTTTTATATTAAGTTTACTTGCTGTGACAGGTTTCTCTGATTTTGATGTCACACACACAATATTCTGGTATGGATTTAGCACAATAATTGTGATAGGAATCTGGTTTGCAGAGGTAAAAATTTTCAAGATAAAAGAGATTCCTTTTTATTCTGATATGAAATTTTTGTATAAAAAATCTCTTATAAAGAAGTAAAATCAAATTAATTTATTAAGTTCAACAAAAGATTCTATCATTAATCTTTCTAGGGCTTTTAATATCTCACAGTTGTTTATATTTACATTGTAACAAGCAGGACCAAATTTTTCTATGCTTGTCTCATTTCCTACTTGTAACTGGAGAAAAGCAAACCTTCCTTTAGAATCACATGTTGCGTTTTCGTCTTTTATCATTTCTATCCCTGAAATTCTATAAAGATTCATTAAGTTTGCCATAGCTATTATACCATCCCCATCACAATTAAAACCTTCTGTACTATCAATAACAAGATTTTCTTTTAGATTAAATCCTTCATCAAA
>CAZZCD010000007.1:12498-26687 GCA_964652735.1 Candidatus Woesearchaeota archaeon
ATTATTTTATTCCCAAGATTTTAAATAAAAACTGGTCTGTTAGTTTTGTCAAATCCTCTTGCAATCCTTCAATATAAACACAATTATTATCCTGATTTATCATACTACTATCACCTTTTTTGATTATTATAAAGTTATCTTCACAGGTTTTTACAGGAAAATTCCCAGAACATTCCCCACCTTCAATACATGCATTCTGAACTCTTTGAGCAAACTGGCCTAAATTCATATAAATTTCAAGTTCAGCCTCTTTACTTTCTGAATAAATGTAAACTGGTTTTCCATGATAATTATTTATATCTTTAAGATTAAGACCAATATCTTCAACTTGCTGAGGATTATATTTAAATGCAAAGCTGTTAATCATCCAGAACCCGTTTTGATTAATAAATTCATAACCATCGTAGATAGTGCTGTTTGAAGAGTCCTCATTACTGTTATTTCCACCACGACCTCCTTGAAGAGCAAAACCAAGAACACCAAAAACCATGAGAAAAGCCAGGGAAACCCCTATAATTATTTGCTTTCTTTTTGTTCCTTTCTCTCTTTCCCTCTTTGAAATAAATCTTTTCATATTAAATAATTATTTATATCATTTATAAATTTAATTTTACCATTTCTCACAAAAGCTTCTAAATCCAGCTCCTGCTAAGAGTTAAAAAAAAGAAAAAGAAAAAAATAAATTTTTGAACTTTATTTATGCAAATGCTGTAAGTGCAGCAGTACTTGTGGTTCCTATACCTCCTGTACTTGTATCAACTGTCTGAGTTCTTAGATATGTAGCAGCATTTACAGTATCTGCTACATCATAACCAGCAACAAGCAATGCCATAGCACTAGTGATACTTGAATCACTATAGCTCTTAATTAGGAATTCTCCTGAACCAACTCCTGTTGCAGTTGTCCATGCAGCACCGCAATATGCTCCTCCGACCAAAGCAGCAGCAGCTGAGTTAATACAGCTTCCACCAATTACAATTAAGTTCTTTGTGCTTACAGAGCTAACTTCAGTGTCTTTAACTAAAACATCTCCAAGAGCTCCACCTGGTGTTGTTGTACTAATACTAACACCAACTTCTGCAAAGTATACATTAGCATACATTTGCTCATCAGGGTATGTCAATCTCATCAAATACTGGTCTGTATCTGTTTGATCTTTCAACGCATAAGTTCCCCAGTTAGTTAAATAACCAGTTAACTTCGTTTCATCCCACGCTTGTGTATCATATTCACTAGTTCCTGAAAACGCTACACTTTGATATTCAGAGAAAGTACTACCATCATCTGTAGTATTGATGAAGATTACATTACGAACATCTGAATTTGTTTCAGCCTTATCTTCATTTTCTACAAACAATATACCAGGACTATCTTGGAAATCATTAACATCTGTAGTATCTAAACCACTATCTACACTAAAGTTCTCTACTGCAAATGTATCATGAAGAAGAGCAGGGTCTGTAATAGTTGTGTATATATCATAAACACCTTCATTAACTGCAATAGCTGTTTGATTAATTCCTGCAGCAGCAATTGTGGATATGTCTGTCCATGTTCCACCATCTACTCTATACTGAACAGTTGATCCGTTTACAGTAGTATTATAACCCAAATGTTGGAACTGAAGACTTCCAGTTGGTAACTGATATATCTTACCTGCAATATATGTAGCATTTGCTGTATTAGTTTGAGTTTTGTTAGCACCACTTACAGCAACACCATCTGTCAAAGCCACTCTTGGGTAATCTTCACCTGAAACAAGCTCTATATATGGATACACAGCTTCATGAGTAGACATATCACTTGAAGTCACATTAATGTGTGTATTATTTATAGACCATATTGTATACACCTGATTATTTATAGTGACTGTAGTACTATTTACAGCTCCAAGCTTTTTATCATCTATTGGATATGAAGTACCTGTTATAATATCTTTAAATGTGATATCATCATCAGCAAGATCATCAGCATCTACTGAAAGCCTTGTAACTTGCATAAAATGCTCGTAATTACCACTATTTAAGATAAAGTAATCATCTTTTTCCAAAATCTGACCTTCACCTACTCTGATAAGATCTGAATTACTATCTTGCAATGTATCTCTGTAAGTAAATGGGATTGTTTTAGTATACCCATTCTTATCAGTCAAAGTCACTTCAAGTTCTCTATCACCTCCACTTACAAGTTTAAGTGCAGCTCTTCCTGTTGCTGTATCTTCTTCATCTGTGAATTCTGGACCATTAACAACCTCATTAAATTGAATCTCAACAGTTCCAAACACAGGGTCTACAAATGAATCTCCAACAAGTATATGATTTACATCATTATCTTCTGCAACAACAGCGATTACCATTTTTGTTAATGCTTGCATTTCTGTTCCTGTACCTGCCGGTGTCATGAAGACATATGATTCATCAATATCAGTATCATCAGAACCATACTGAACATTAGCACCATGTTCAAGAGTTAACTTATCAGAACCAAGCTCTACTTGTACATAACCTATATTATCACCTTGTCTAAATACGGTTTTAGCATATACACTAATTTCTGTTCCATCACTCATAACATATGTTTTTGTTTGTCCTTGTGTAAGACTCTTATATTCATCGTTTACAGTTATTCCTGCTTGTGTTGTTGTATCAGAACTAAGACCCTCTAGTTTAACAGTGTATGCAACACCATCTACAGTCATTGTAGCTGTTGCATCAACATCTATTCTTGTAGAATCAGCTCCTCCAAGCAATATTAAAGTATTGTCATCAGTAGCAGTTCCTATGGTAAATGTCTTTCCAAAAAGGTCAATCTCTTCACCTTCAGAATCAGCTGCAGTAAAATTCACAGCCTTGCTAAATGTAACAGTTAAATTGTATATTTCTCTTCCAGTAGTTTCCTCAAGGTCTAACATAAGTAATGGGTCATCAAAATCATTATCTGAATTACCAAACTCAAATTTGTTATAATTACCAGTACTACCAACTGCAATTGTTTGCTCATAATCATAGTTAGTACCACCATCATCTACAAAAGTACCATCTGCAAGAACAGTTCCTAATTCAGTATCTGTTATTGTTTGGATGTTTTCTCCTAATTCATCATTCAAATAAAGAAGATCAGAACCACTTGCCATGCTTTTAAAATCACCTCCAGTACCAGTAGCTGTAGTTGTTCCAGTTCCAGTTACATAAGTTTGTAAGTTAGTCTGGATATTTGCAGCTTGAGCCATGTCTAAAACATCAACACCTGTTCCTGTACCATAAACAATAGCAACATTAGCACTTCCACCAACAACGAAAGGTGTTGGATAATTCGCAGCACCAGCCATTCCAGCAGTCATACCAATTAAAAGTGCGCTTGCTCCTAAAGCAAAAATTTGCTTAAAATTATATTTCATATTTATTCTATTTTCAACCTCCTTTCAATTATATACAATAATTGTCTAAGACAATCTTCACTAACTTGGTAGTCATAGGGTAGAACCACCAAGCTGTGTGAATATGAATTCCTCTTCCTCATTTTTTGAATGTTTTTTGACATTATTTTCAATTCATCTCCTTTCAACCAACTTATCTTGTCTTGTTTAACTCCCTATTAGAACACCTGTGGTGTCGTCGGTACATCAATAAAAACTGATTTTTCTTTAAAAAGCTTACTGTTTAATTTTTTTGTTTCCCTTAAAAAACAGTGTTTTTCAGGGTTTTATTTATAAGCCTTTTGGTGTTACTAATGTATTAATACAACTCCTTAAATCTCTTAAAACAAAAGATTTATTAATATATACTGCTTATTTAGTAATATATAATAAAAATAAACAGATATATGGAAAATATATAATAGAGATATATAAAAGAGAATAACATATATCGCTATTGACGGTATTCCGTAAAAATGGCAAAAGCAAGAATAAGGGAAATAACAATAACTCAGTCCAAAGGAGCCTTCTCTATTTTCAAAAAAGCAGGAACTTTCAAGAAAGACTATGATTTTGAAGGACTTTCAGTTGTAAGAAAGCTTCTAAGCAATGAAAAAGCACGACTTTTACATGCTATAAAATCCCAATCCCCTGGCTCAATCTATGATTTAGCTAAAAAATTAGGCAGAGGCTTTAAGTCTGTAAGCGATGACGTAAAGCTTTTAGAAAGATTTGGTTTTATAGAGCTAATAGAAGAAAAAACAAAAAACAGAATTAGACATAAACCGGTGATAATTGTAGATACAATCACTATTCACATAAAAGTTTAACAAGATTAAAGGATTTATCAATTAATAATAAGCCCTGAAAAGAATTTCTATAGAAACCCCACTTCTGGTAAAGTCTTGTTTAGCTCCTTTATAATTTCCTGTGGCATTTCCTTCTGTAAAGGAAAGAATTTCTTCTTCATTTGCCATTATGTTTAATTCATAGCCTTTAACAGGCATGTCTTCTCCAACCTTCCACGTCTTGTCAACGAGATTTTTAAGTGTAGAATTTAAAACATCACATGCTTTTTTATCATTAAGGCAGAAGGCATCATTATTACACTCAAAAATAAGCTTTTGAACAGATAAATATTCTAAATAATCTTTACATTCAGTTGTATAATGCAAAAACGCCTGAATAAAACTATTCACTTCATAACTCTCAACACTTTCTTTTTCCCCACTTTTAATATAAAAACTAAGAAAGAAAAGAAGAATCACAGCTACAATAATTATTATCACTGCAAACCCCACAATCTCTTCTTGTGCCTTTTTTTTCTTGTTTAACATTTTAATCTCCATAATATACAATAATTTTTGCTAATTCACATTTATCATGAATCTGTTCTTCAATGTTTTCTTTTCTGCATAGAGCAACAAAATTTGAAACTCCTGTTCCTCCGTTGGTAAGAAGATTTATTTCACCACAATTAGGATAATTCTCAGAAGTGCATACTTCTCCTTCTTCAGGATAAATCTTTTTTATTTTTATTCCATCAACTCCCCAGAAACCAGAATATCTGTTTATATTACTTTTAAGCGAAATTACTTTATCACTATCAATACAATTTATTTTAACACTTCCAAATGCCTCTCCGCATGAAAATTCAGGAGAATTTGCAAGTTTTGAAACCAAAAGCAAAGCATTTCTTTCCTCAAGCAATGCTGCAGACTCTTTTGCACCAGAAAAAACAATCAGAATAAAAAACATTCCCACAAGAACAAAAAACAAAGTAACAGCTATTAGCATAAATATCATTTGTTGCATTTTCATCTGTGCTTTTTTATTTTTTGTTATCATTTTTTACCATAATCTGCAATCAGCCCAATCATTTTCTCTTTCTACATCTTCTGCTGCATTAGCAGCACTCATAAGACCTTCTGAATCCTGAACATTATTTACAATACTTTTGAAAACAAAAAGATTTACATCTTGTGGACATCCTTGATCTAAAATCAGAACTGCTTTAGTATCATACAACAATAAAAGTTCGTTTGTCCTCTGCATAAGTCTTTTTATCTGATGCTCATAAATATTCTTATCTGAAAAAATAGCAGCATACATCAGAGCATCTGTTTCAAAATACATTGTTTCATCATTTTTTTCAACTTCTCCCCCATAATAATCAACATTAATATCACATTCCTGGGAAGCATACTCTGGTTCTGCGTCAAAACAAATCCCTACATTTTCTGCAGGACAATTTTCAACAAGAAGGTTTTTCTGGTTTAAATTTGATAACTCTTCTTCTATTCTTTCAGGTGCTTCTATAAAGCAATAAGTTTGTTCAGAAGAGGTTAAATAAATAACATCTGCAACCTTAAACGGAAACTTAAAAGGCTTAGAGAAAATAAAGAACTTCTTTCCTTCAACAACACCGTCAGAAAAAATATATTTGTTTGGAAAGCTGATATCCACCTCTGTTTGACTCCATTTTCCATAACTTTTTTGAGAAATCTGAATAACCTGTGCCCCAAAATTTCCAGATGTGCTGTATTTATTATGAATTCTTGTCTCCACAGGCATGGTCAAAAGAACTGTTCTTCCTGATTCAAAGCCTGTTTCAAGAGGATTAAGCAAAACCCCTATTTCTGCCCCTGTTTTTGCACTTGTTATATCTCCTCCAGTACCTATAAGTTTGGTAACAGCATAAATTGCAAGAAATAAGATAAATGCCCCGGCAATAATTGCAAAAAGCCAGGCAAAAGATACCTGAAAACCCTTTTTGTTTTTTTTAATCTTATGAGCCATTTTTTAATTTTATTCCCTTTAATTTTTACTCTCTGATTTTTCTACTAATTCTGAAGAACTTTCTATCTTTTTTCCCAACTCATCAACAATTTTAATTCCTAATTTTTTACAAATATCTGCTTCAGGTATCTCATCTTTATATCTGTCTCCACCTTTAGCAAATATATCAGGGTGAACAACTTGAAGTGATTTACAGACTGTTTCATCATCATCAATACTCATATAAACTTCATCTACATATTTTATTGCCTCTAAAATTGTCCTCCTTTGTTCTTGAGACATAAAATACCTCCTTTTTTTCAAAATACATTGTTCATCATTATTCAAAATAACAATTAATTTATCTCCCAATGCTTTTGCTAGTTTAAAATATTCTATATGTCCTGCATGTAAGGGGTCAAAATAACCACTTACCGCTATCCTTTTTTCCGTTGTTTTCATATTAATACCTCGCTTTTATCTCGTTATTGTAACCAAAGCCTCATCAATCTCTTTTACTAAAGTTAATGTCACTTTTCCTTCAATATTTTCTATGCAATATGGCTCTTCCATAGAGATTATCTTTGATATATTAATATGCTCTATTTGTCCACCCTCAAAAAATTTATCTGACTGAAAGAATAAATTTTCATATTCATCATCTCTAAAACAAATTGCATCTATTTTTGAAGGCAAAACATATTCTTTTTCCTCAGAGCTTTCTGTACTTTTCCAAACCCTATCAATATCTGATTTTAAATCACTTATGAATTTTCCTGTCTGTGTAGTATCCTGTATTCTTAAAAGGGTTTTTATTGCATAAACAGCAAAAGCCAGAAAAATAATTATCAAAATTATAGAGAAAATCATCCCAAAAGATAATTTTATCTGCCCATTCTTCCTCTTTATCATATCTTAATATTTGAAAATAAGTTTATTAATTTAATGTTTAAATAAATCCAATCAGAGCTCAAAAGGCCTTACAATTATACTACACTGATTAGGGAACGGCTTGTTATTGAATTCATCTCGGCACTTTATGTAAAAGTTTTTATTAGAATCCCATGCTATAGAATGTACTTTATCATCACTAGTAATCATTCTTAGTCCATCAACAAAACCATAAGAGCAATCTGTGTTGTCATTGTTGTCATACACACAAGCTGCTTCCTCATTTGTCATTATCTTAAGATTTTGTCCTTCGCGGAAAACCCTGACAACAATCGGCTCAACTATGTCTGTTTCTACTGTGAATGATATTTCTTTGCTATCTGAATTTCCTCCTAGATCAACACACCTTATATAATATGTGTAGGCACCTTCTGAAAGCCATAAGTCTTGGGTATGCTCGTAGGTTCCTACTGTTTCAAAGAACTTTACAAAGCTGTTTTCTGTTTCTGTGTCGCTGAAATAACAGGTTGCTTCTCCTTGTTTATAACCTGCAGAAGTTTCAGCTTCCAGAATAACTTTTACCAAATCTGTAGAATCTCTGATTGTTTTTTCGTTTGGTTCGACAGAGTCTATTACAAGGGGCCTTGTTCCAGCGAGTGTAAACTTGTAAGAAGATGGATTTTTATTTCTATCTCCTTCTCTGTCTGTTCCTTCTAGGTGCGGCTGATCTTCACACCTAAAGTAGAAATCATTATTTTCTTCATTTTTCAATTCTGTCAGTGTTGTAGAACATTCATATAACGATTGTGCATTCATCTCAAGAACATCTGTAGAACAAGACATTTCTATTTCCATGTCGTCATAACCCTTGTCGAGATGACTCCATCTACATTCTACAAGCTCATTGACATAAACCTTTAAATCTATAGAAGTTTGATCAAATCCGATAGGCATGCCATTTAAGATACTGGTGTCTTCTATCACAGGCGGGAATGTATCAGGACCGTCATCTACACAATATCTAAATACAAAATTAGCAGGATTGGAATTTCCTTGAAGATCCTCACACCGTGTGTATAAAGAGAATTGTCCACCGTGCTGAAGGGTTATGTTTTGTTCTGCTAATGCATCAGGACTTGGAAGACTGAGAGTGTATGAATGGTTGTATTTATCTGTAGAACTTCCTCCGAAGAAATGACTCATGTCTTCGAAATCTCTTTCTCTGTCAGAATCTATCTTACACTTTGCAGGCTCGTTTAGGGTGACTCCGAATCTCAAACGGGTGAAAGGCAATACACATCTGCTTTCACTGTCCCTCTCAATTATTACACCTATGTCTGGCGGAGACACAGCATCGTCAGGTTTATATACATATTCTGGGGTGAGTATGTCTTCCCATGGTCGTATTCTAGGAGGATCTACATCTCCCGTATTATTCTCATAACATAATTCTTCGTTGTTCAAGAAAGCACAACTCCTTCCAAGACTTTTACATTGGTATTCACCACAAGAAAGCATATCCTGCTTGTTACACTCTTCACAATCATCTCCTCCTGTAGGAGCATCCCAAGGGTAACAAGAGAAAGTAACTACAACATATTTTGTTTGCTTGAATGTGAAGAAAAAAGTGATTATGGCAGCCAGCACTGTAATTGCCCAACCCCATGGACCGTTTAAAGTGAGTATTTTTAATTTAGCCAAGGTACCAAGAAGTACTGTTTTAGTAGCATATCCTACAGCAAGTGAAGCTGCAATTGAATTAGCCCACACAGGATCCAGACCAGTCAGTTTGAGAAGCTCTTTCCCTCCGTAATAAATCCCAATAGATATTCCAGCATCTTTGACAAATCCTGCAATAGTAAACTTGGTTCCTTTTATTGCTGGTGAGTCTTCTGGCTTTGGGCCTCCTGGTGTTGACGATTTTCCGCCCCCATCAATTAGATTAGAACCACCAGCGAAATACGCCGCAAGCATTCCTGGATCTATTGTAGACGGTGTCTCAGATGATGCCTTCCCTCCACTCGCACTTGTACAACATAGTGTATACACTTGGTGGCTTTTGCTTACAGCACAAGCATCCTTACCGCTTCCTTTAGCTCCTGTCTCTATGTTGCAAAAAGCGTACTTATCAGTACCATCACATTTATATGCAAAAGAAGGATCGCCAGAAGAAGTAATCTTATACTCACTTGGTGGACATTTTACACCTTCATCAGCACCCACAAAAGGAAAACTATTACCTAAAATAAAAGAAAACGCAATAATACTTGTCATTAAAAGAATTATCTGACTTATTACTAAACCCTTTTCTTTTCTTAATTTCTTTTTCATTTATTCTCCGAGAACCTCCTCTAACTCTTCCTGACTCTCTACAGATTCTATATTATACAGATCTTCTAATTCATAATATCCGTCCCTACCTAAATAATTCTCACTGCTCCCACAATCTCCAATACTAGTACACAATTGATTTCTGCTTTCAACCCAATCTTCATCTATGTCTCCATTGTCGTCGACACACCAACAATTTTCCACACATTCCCAACTTCCGAATACTCCCTTCTCATATTTTGCAACACAGAGGTCATCTGCAAGCCTACACTGTGTTTCAGCAATCTCTCCTGCAGCCCAGAAATCAAACCCAGGAGCATATTTTGGAACACATGTAGCACCGACAACCCCTTCACCCTCCTTATCTTCTAATATTCCTTCATCATCTTTTTCCTGTTCTACAAGGGAATCTTCCTCTATGATTAGCTTATACCCATCATCATCCCTGAAAATACTTTCTCCTTCTAACCACACACAATCTCTCTCATCCTCATTTTCACAATCTTCTAGATTATCGTTTAGATGACACTCTCTCCATCGATTTAGTCTGCATCCAGCAACCTTGAAACCATCTATCTCAGATGGAATACAGATTTTTTGCTTGTATGGAGCACAGAGTTCCGAAGTAACTTCTCCATTATAGCACAGCAATCTGTAACTCTCACTTCCAGGAAGATTATCACTTTCAAATCCTGCATCTCCAACACACCATCTTTCCCCGTGGTCATATGTTTCTCCCTTATATTTGCAGCTCAAATCAGCACAAACATTATCTCCGTACGTAGGATCTGCAGTCTGACTATCTCCTCTTTTGTAAGGCTTACAAGTACTTCCCAAGAAATAATCGCAATTTCCACAATCCTCAGATTTTGCATTAGACTCTCCAAAATAACAACTCTCGCTTTTCTCCTTGATGTGTGTCCAGTAATCCTGATTACTCACCTTATCAGCATCATATATGTTTGCCAGATTTCCACAACTATCTACAAAATAAACTTCTTCCTTACCCTCTTTACAAGTCGTTTTTTGAGTAGGACCGCAATTCGTAAAAAGACTCTCTGCAGAACACAATAATCCTTCGTAGAATTCAGTGGTTGTTTCTGAAGACTGGGCTTCTAAATCCAGGCATTCATTCCTCGTCAAAAACTTACATGTCCTTGTAATATCACTATCTAAAACACAAGCCCCTTTTACATGTGGAGTTGCAAGTTCCTTACACTGTTCTAGATCTTGGATATCTATTCTAAATTCGTTTTCTACTTTCCATAAGAAAGATAATCTCTCACATCCTGCGTTTGTGACAAAACCAATCCGGTCTCCTATTAGACAACATCCTAGCTGACACTGTGGTACGTCATCAATATCTCTTCCATCCCATAAACCATTGTTTTCTTCACAAACCCTTTGTGGTGTATTTGGAAGACAGGTTCCTTCTTCACCATTTATACAAGTCCCTAATTTACAATAAGAAGTCGCTTCACAAGAAGTAGGCACAGGAGGATTGAACCCGCTGCCAGTATCACACTCAGACACATCAGTTATATCCATGCACCATGCACCGTCTATGATTTTCTCACAACAGTAAGAAACTTCTCCTACAGAAGAGACGAGATTGCTAACGCTGAATGTAAGAATAGCAAATACTAAAATACCCAACATTATTAAAATTGATTTTTTCATTTTAACTAGCCCTAATCTGGGGGCAACGCCCCGCTCCTCAAGGCGAATTGGAATTTCTTCCCGTTGTTTATATCTGTTAAAATATAAACTGTTGATCTATCACTCTTTTTTTCTTTTTCAACCTGAAGATCATGATAATTGTTCATGTAAAATGTTGTTTCTGCTTCAACACCTTCACTCTCTACTCCAAGTATACTATTAGTTATACCAACTAGTTCATAAAGATTATTGTTCAAAACCACACTAAAAGAATCATACCTATCTGTTTGAGCTTTTGAAACAGTTAAAACATAATCAAAACTTGCAACAACTCTTTTTGGAAGTAATTCCACACTTGTTAGTCCGGGTTCTATGCCTACATTATAACTTTTTTCTTCGTAACTTACTTCAAGAGCATCAAAGCAATTTACAACATCTTCTCTTATCTCATCTTCAATTTCAGATTCTATGTGTTGTTTCAATAAAGGCTGTTGCATGACACAGCCACGAAACTCTTCATTAGTATAACAAAGATATTCTACTGTCTCGCCCTCATAGATAATGTAATGTTCTGGTTCTAGACTTCCTCCTTGCAAAGAAATTATTTCAATAGTGTCTTTAATTTTATCTTCAAGACAAGCCTGTATAAATCCAGATGGATTTTTTTCATCAAATTCTGTAGTTACCTCTGCCCGAGGAATTATAAAGAAAAATAAAACAGCCAGACCAACAATTAGTATCGCTATAATGATAAAAATAGTTACCTGCCCCTTATTCTTTTTATTTACTTCTAACCACCATCTTTTTTCATTCCTATACATATTTTTCTTACGAGAATATTATTTATAAACTTTAGGAAAAAGCACGGATTTCAATCATCTTCAGTCTCAACCCTTGGGGCTAAAAGAAAAGAAAGCTCTATAAAATCATTTTTTATATCCATTCTTAAAGGATGGTCATTTGCAAATTTTAAAACAGTTTTTTCAGAAAGCTTTGCTCCTTTTATAAATTTCTGGAGATATTCAAGACTGTATCTTGATTTGCAGTTTTCTGCAGAGATTTTTGCTTCATCTCCTGAAAATTCAGACATGGCAGAATTTAAACCCTTAGCCTCAATAATAAACTTTCCCTCTTTAATTATAAAAGAGCAGGCATCTGCGACAACCATACAATCTTCAACAGAATCTACAAAATCAGAAGAATTCAGCTCAACCATAGAGCTAAACTCCATCTCTGGCATCTCCCTCTCTTCACCTTCAACTTCTATTAAACTTAAATTAAAATTTCTTTTAATCCTGTCTTGAATCTGGATATTTAGAAGATTACCCTTTCTTTCCAAAATCAGGGAACTTGCAGGACCGCTTCTTTTCAAAATTCTTTTTAAATTATCAAGATTAATTCCTAAAACTTCATTATCCACCTCAAATACTGAAAAAGACCTTTTTGGAAGTACAAACTTAACCATGGAAACATTTGCAGGATCCATTGCAGTTATACCTAATCCTTCCTCGTTAACTTTTATTTTTACTTCTATAACAAGTTCTGAAATAATTTCAACCACTCTGGATAAAAGTCCTGGATTTTCAAGTTTTACTAACATTTTTAAAAAACACAGCCCATGCTTTTAAGCATTGTTATTGTCCAGTAAACCAGTATAAGGTAATTATATAAGTCTTTTATTCCATAAAAAGAATATTTATAATAAAAATGGAAAAACAAAGTATAAAAGAGCAAAGAATAAGAAAAATAACACAGATGTATTATGCGAGAAAAGATATTCAGAAAGCGCTTTTTGAATTTTCAAAAAACAGGGAAATCGCCCCAAGTTATATGATGGAGAGCTTTGGAAAAAGACCAGACTCTTTTCAGTATCCAGGAGATATTTTTGAACTTGTTAAAAATAGAGCAACATCGTTTCATTGCTCTGAAGAATTGTGGGAAGACCCGTTAAAACTTTCCACTGAAATGAATGAAAAACAACTTGATGAGTTAAGGATTGGATGGGATCTTTTACTTGATATAGACAGCAAATATCTTGATTATAGTAAAATTCTTGCAGAAATAATAATCAGAGTTCTGAGATTTTATGGGGTAAAAAATGTTGGGTTGAAATTTTCTGGCTCAAAAGGATTTCACATGATTGTTCCCTGGAAAGCTTTTCCCAAAGAAATAAACAACATAAGAACTTCAGACATGTTTCCAGAGTGGCCAAGAATTCTTACACAATTTATCATGGACACCTCAAAAAAAGAACTTATAGAAAAAATAACACTTCTTACGAAATCTGGTTTAAGCAAATATGTAAAAGATTTTGAAGCTCCTAAAGATGTTATGCCTGATTTAATTCTTGTTTCTCCAAGGCATTTATTTAGAATGCCTTATTCTCTTCACGAAAAAACAGCCTTGGCAAGCATGGTTATAATGCCTGAAAAATTTAAAGATTTTCAGCCAAAAGATGCAGACCCTTTGAAGGTCAAAGTCAGGAATTTTATGCCAGAAGCTGTGGAAGGAGAAGCAACAGAACTTTTAAGAGAAGCTCTGGACTGGCACAAAATAAAAAAACCAGATGAAATAAGAAAAACAGAAAAGACAGAATTTAAACCAATTCAAATATCAGAATTTTCAGAAGAAATTTTTCCTCCGGCAATAAAAAAAATTCTACAGGGAGTTAATGATGGGAGAAAAAGATCTTTATTTATTCTTATAAATCTATTTAGGTCAGCAGGAATGGATAAAGATGACATTAATAAAAGAATTTATGAGTGGAATGAAAAAAATAAAGTTCCTTTGAAAACAGGCTATATTAAATCCCAGCTTTCATGGAGCTATAGAAATAAAGTAGTTCCTCCACCAAATTACGACAAGGATTATTACAAAGGAATCGGAATAATTCCTACAGAAGAAGAACTTCGATATAAAAACCCTATAAATTATATTGCAAAAAAGAGCAGACAAAAAAATACACAGGACAAACCAAAGCGCCAAATAAAAAAATATAAAAAGAAACTAGACTAAAGATAATTTTAAAAATAAGTATTCACTTTAGATAATATGACAAAAAAGAGGCTATTAGGGATATTGATTATATTTTTAATTCTCATCTCTTTTTCTTTAT